>CAYZDC010000068.1:6168-9265 GCA_964477045.1 uncultured Tissierellaceae bacterium
TCTTTCTTTCCTTTTATGGGTTATCTAATGGATCATCCACTACTGGATCTAATATAATTGTTTCTTCATTGCTTTCATTTCCTTCATTTACAATTAATCCATCTAAATCCTGATTTTCTTCCGGCATTGGTGGAGGACCTATTTTATAAACATAATCTCTTTCTCTATAATAATCTGAAGTAATTGGTATTTTTTCAACTACCTTTCCATTTTTAATAATCGATTTATATGTTCTAACTTTGTAACCAGTTCTTCCATCTTGTACTAATTCTCGGCCACCTGGTTCAATTGTTTCATCTAAGGTTTCTCTTACATTGTAATCGATTCTTTCTAATATTTCTGGTTCTATTTTAACTGTATAATCTTTTTTTCTAGTATCTCCATAAATATAAAAGTATAATCTATCTCCAACTACTTTAGAATGCGTATATACTGGAAAATCAAATTCATTTTTAAATACCAAATCTAAATACCCTGAAAAAACTGCTGCATCTTGGCCTTTTGAAACATATGTTGGTGCAACAGAATGAGGACTTCTCTGCAAGATTTTCATATCTGCTAATAATAAAGCATTATATAAAGTTGTAGAAGTTTGACATACTCCACCCCCTAGACCAGGAGTTAAATCTCCAGCTACTATTACAGGAGCTTCTAAATATCCAAACTCTCTTTTTATAGGTCCTACTGTATTATTGTAAGACAATTGATCACCCGGTAGTAAAAGTCTATCGCTTAAAGCTTTGGATGATACCTTAATGTTCTCTATTCGCCCGTAAGCACTACCCTTAAATGAAGTAGAAAACTCACCTATTACCCCATTTATAGAGCTATAAAACTCTTTAGTAAACTTTGGTTGTTCAATATTTACTGGCATTTCTATGTCCTTAAATTCATCAACATTGGCTTCTATTAACTTAGCTAATTTATCTTCATCTAAAGTTCTTCCAACTGTCTCTGGCTTTATTTTTATATTGCCTTCATTAAAGTCAAAATCTGCATCTTCACTTTCAATATTTATCTTTTCCCTAATTTCTTTTACAATAGGTTCTATTTTGGAAAAATCATAATTAGATGCTAGTTCTATGTTTTGACCATTGTTCTTTAAATCCTGTATTTTTCTTACTCTATCTAAATAATTTCCTTCTCTACCCAATTCATAGGCTTGTTCTATAGCTTTATCATACTCATATTTAAATCCTAATTGTTCTGAATTAATAGTGAAATTTATATCTTCAAAAATTAAATTCATTGCATTGTTCCATTGTTCTCCTTCTTTTTTAGCCTTAAGATAATTATAAGCCGCATCTTTCTTCATATCTGACAAATTAATACCATCTACTGATACACCTGAATAAATGGTATCCACTTCTAAAATGTTATTATATATATAGTATCCTCCACCTGAGGCTACTGCTATAATTATTATTAAAGGTATTAAAATTAACCATATTTTATTTTTCATCTATCTATCCCCTTTGATTATAATAAAAACAATACAATGATATTGGACAGATTTCACACATTGGATTTCTGGCCTTGCATATTCTTCTTCCGTGAAATATAAGCATATGATGAGCTTTAATCCATAATTCTTTTTTAATATTGTTCATTAAATCTAATTCTGTATCTTCTACATTTTTACTGTTTGCAATGCCTATCCTATTGGATACTCTAAATACATGTGTATCTACTGCAATGGCTGGTACTCCAAAAGCATTACTTACAACCACATTAGCAGTCTTTCTACCTACACCAGGTAAAGTCATTAAATCTTCTATATTATCTGGTACTTTACCATTAAATTTTTCTTCTAAAATAGAACATGTTGCTAGTATATTTTTGCTTTTCATATTATAAAATCCACAACTGTGAATGATTTCTCCAAGTTCTGTTATTGATAAGGATAAAAACTCCCTAGGAGTCTTTACTTTATCGAATAATACCTTCGTAACTTTATTCACTCTAACATCAGTGCACTGAGCTGAGAGTATAGTTGCTATTAATAGCTCAAAAGGATTGCTATGACTTAGTTCAACTTCAGCATCAGGATAAAGTTCTAATAATAAATCTAAAACAATGTTTATTTCATTTTTCTTTAATATTTTCTTTTTCATTTATTCACCTATAATATTTCTATTGTGCTTTCTATTATTTCTACCCTATTATCCTTATCTATAAACCTTATTACCTTAGAAATCGTTTCGTTAGCGTGTTTAGTATTATTTGTAACACAGGCAAAACCAATTATAGAACTTTGCCAACTATCATTTAAGTCTACCTCAGCTATTGAGATATTAAATCTAGATTGCAATCTACCTATTATGGCTTTTATGATATGCCTTTTATCTTTTAATGAGTCTGCTTCGTATATGTTGATTTTTAACTCACAAATCCCAACTATCATAGAAACACCACCTTTTTTAAGTAACAAGTAACAGATAAGAGATAACATATAAAATTCACTCTGCATAACACAAAATCAAAATGCCGGAACGGTGGGGCACCGTTCCCTACAATTTAAAAATAACACTTCTGTAGGGAGCGACGCCCTCGTCGGTCCGGTCCTTTGCTTTTCACCTGTTCCCTATTACTTGTTCCCTGTTAACTGCCCTTATATTATTCCCATTTCCTTGCCTACTGTTTCAAATACTTCTACTGCCCTGTCTAATTGTTCTTTTGTATGTCCTGCTGTTACCATTACTCTAACTCGGCCTGTTCCCTTTGGTACTGTTGGGAATACTATTCCTGATACGAATACCCCTTTTTCCAGTAATTTTCTACTGAATTCCATGGTTTTTGCCTCATCTCCAATAATTACTGGAGTTATAGGTGTTTCACTGTGCCCAATATTATATCCTAATGTTCCCATTTTTGCTTTAAAGTACTTTGCATTATCCCATAGTCTATCAGTATATTCTGTAGATTCCATTAACATCTTAAGGGCTTCTATTATTGCACCTACTGCTGCTGGTGGTAAGGATGTGGAGAATAAAACAGGTCTTGCTCTATGACTTAACCAGTCATACATAGTTTCTGAACCTGCTACATACCCACCAATTACACCTATAGCTTTGGATAAGGTACCCATGCTAAAATC
>CAYZDC010000069.1:0-9253 GCA_964477045.1 uncultured Tissierellaceae bacterium
TCAGTACATTTTTACTGAGAGAAATGGTATCTACATTATTGACTTGCAAAAAACAGTTAAGATGGTAGAGGTAGCTTATGACTTCGTAAGAGATGTTGTAGCAGATGGTGGAGAGGTTTTATTTGTAGGAACAAAAAAGCAAGCTCAAGAAGCAATTGAGAGTGAAGCTAAAAGATGTAATATGCATTACGTAAATCAAAGATGGTTAGGTGGTATGCTTACTAATTACAAAACCATTAGAAAAAGAATTGATAGACTACATGAATTAACAAAAATGGAAGAAGATGGAATATTCGATGTTCTACCTAAAAAAGAAGTTATACAGTTAAATCATGAAGCTGAAAGACTAGAAAAATTTCTTGGAGGAATAAAAAACATGGAAAGAATTCCAAGTGTTTTATTTGTAGTTGACCCAAGAAAAGAAAGAATTGCTATAAAGGAAGCTCAAATACTAGGTATTCCAGTTGTGGCAATTGTAGATACAAACTGTGATCCAGACGAAATTGACCTTATAATTCCAGGAAATGATGATGCTATTAGAGCTGTAAAATTATTAACAGAAACTATGGCAAATGCAGTTTTGGAAGCAAAACAAGGTGAACAAATAGAATCTAAAGAATAACAATTGGATGGTAAGGGTTCTAAGGGTTAAGTTTCCTTAAATCCTTACCATTTTTAATAATTATACAGGAGGGTAAATATGAAAATAAGTGCTTCATTAGTTAAAGAATTAAGAGAGAAAACTGGTGCAGGTATGTTAGATTGTAAAAATGCATTAGTAGAGACAAATGGTGATATTGAAAAAGCAGTAGACTTTTTAAGAGAAAAGGGACTAGCTTCAGCAGCTAAAAAATCCAGTAGAATTGCATCTGAAGGATTAGTAGATTCTTACATCCATGGTGGGAGAATAGGCGTTATTGTAGAAGTTAATTCAGAAACAGATTTCGTAGCTAAAACAGATGAATTCAAAGAATTTGTTAAAGACATGGCAATGCAAGTAGCAGCTTCAAATCCTAAATATGTAAGTAGAGAAGATGTTCCTGCAGAAGAAGTGGAAAGAGAAAGAGAAGTATTAATAGCTCAAGCTCTTAATGAAGGAAAACCAGAAGCCATAGTTAATAAAATGGTTGATGGTAGAATTGAAAAATTCTTTGAAGAAATTTGCCTTTTAGACCAAAACTTCATTAAAGATCCAAGTATTAAAATAAAAGATTTACTAGCAGCTAAAATTTCAAAAATTGGTGAAAATCTTAAAATTAGAAGATTTGTTCGTTTTGAAGTTGGAGAAGGTTTAGAAAAAAGAGAAGAAAACTTTGCAGAAGAAGTAGCAAAGCAAATGGGTCAGTAATTAATAGGAGAACAATTAGTTGTTCTCCATTTTAATAATACTTTAACCATACATAAAGGAGGCATTATATGGAGCCTATTTTCAAGAGAATTGTTCTTAAATTAAGTGGGGAGTCATTGGCAGGTAGTAAGGGTACGGGAATAGATGTAGAAACCATAAATAATATTGCAAAAGAAATTAATAAGATTAAAAAATTAGGAGTAGAAGTTGCAATTGTAGTTGGAGGAGGAAACTTTTGGAGAGGGAAGTCTACTAAAGATATGGATAGAACTACTTCTGATTACATGGGAATGTTAGGTACAGTAATGAACGCCTTAGCATTGCAAGATGCATTGGAAAATATTAATGTGGCCACAAGAGTTCAATCTGCCATAGATATGAGACAAATAGCAGAGCCTTATATTAGAAGAAGAGCTATAAGGCATTTAGAAAAAGGCAGAGTAGTAATTTTTGCTGCAGGTTCTGGAAATCCATATTTTTCTACTGATACTACAGCAGCTTTAAGAGCCGCTGAAATTGAGGCTGAAGTTATACTTTTAGGTAAAAAAGGTGTAGATGGAGTATATGATGCTGATCCGAAACTAGAAGCAGAAGCGAAAAAATTTGACACATTAAAATATATTGATATACTAAATTTAGGCTTAGGAATCATGGATTCTACAGCTACTTCATTATGCATGGATAATAATATTCCATTGATCGTATTTGGAATAGATGATCCAATAAATATGTTAAGAGTTGTATGTGGAGAGAAAATAGGAACTCATGTAAAGGAGGATTAATTATGTTTTCAGATATACACAAAGAAGTAGAAGTTAAAATGGGTAAGACAATAAGTGTTTATAGAGAAGAGTTACAAAGTATAAGGGCTGGTAGAGCTAATCCATCACTTTTAGACCGTATGACTGTAGAATATTATGGACAAATAACACCTTTAAAGCAAGTAGCTAGTATATCAGCTCCAGAGCCAAGATTACTGGTTATACAACCTTGGGATTCTAAATTAATACCTATTATAGAAAAAGAAATCCAAAAATCCGACTTAGGAATTAACCCATCTAATGATGGAAAACTTATCAGACTACAAATACCACAACTAACAGAAGAAAGAAGATTAGACTTGACCAAAATAGTAAAGAAAAATGGTGAACAAGCTAAAGTTGCCATAAGAAATCTAAGAAGAGATGGTATTGATAAGATTAAAAGATTAGAAAAAGAAAAAAACTTACCAGAAGATGATAGAAAATCTGCGGAAGACGAAATGCAAAAATTAACTGATAAATATATTCTTGAAGTAGATGAAGTAACAGCCAAAAAGGAAGAAGAATTATTAGAAATTTAAGCCAAACCCCTTCTTAATAGGAAGGGGTTTTTAATAATGGAGGATACTAATATGGACTATGAAGCTATAGATGCTATTGAACTAAAAAACTCTATTGATATGGATAATTTACCCAAACATATTGCCATAATAATGGATGGAAATGGTAGGTGGGCTAAGAGTAGATTCTTGCCAAGAAACTTTGGACATCAAGAAGGGATGGAAAGAGTTATTGAAGTTGTGGAAAATTGTTCTAGTTTAGGTATAGAATACCTAACACTTTATGCTTTTTCAACAGAAAATTGGAAAAGATCTCCAGAAGAAATAGCAGGCTTAATGAGTATTTTAGTCATATATATAAGAAGAGAATTAAATAAATTACATAATAATAATGTAAAGTTAAACATTTTAGGTGACATTACAAAACTTCCCCAAAAACCAAGATTAGAAGTAGAGAGAGCTTTAGAAAAAACCAAAAATAACACTAAAATGGTATTAAATATTGCTTTAAATTATGGGGGAAGAGATGAAATAATATTTGGTATTAAAGAATTATTGAAAGATTTAAAAATGGGTAAAATGAATATAGATAGTATAACTCCAGATGATTTTTCAGATTATTTGTATACAAAAGGACAACCAGATCCAGACCTTTTAATCAGACCAAGTGGAGAATTACGCATTAGCAACTTTATGCTCTATCAAATAGCCTATTCTGAGTTTTTGTTTTCTAATGTGTTATGGCCAGATTTTAGAGAAAAAGATTTATACAAAGCCATATTAGAATATCAAAAAAGAAATAGAAGGTTTGGAGGTATTTAATGAAAGACTTAGGGATAAGATTTATAAGTGGTTTAATTGGACTTATTTTATTAATTATAATAGCAAGTAAAGGTGGAATAATATTAGCTAGCTCTATATTTATAATTTCTATAATTGGTATTAGAGAATTTTACAAGGCTCTTCGCAATATTAGTATTATACCTATTGAGGCAATAGGTTACATAGGAACTATACTATTATTTTTATCTACTATTTTTCCTGTACTTAGCTTAGACCTAATTGTAACAGCTATTACAATTATGATTATATTAGTAATACTGATTAAAAAGAATATAGATTTAGGTGGAATTGCTTTAACACTTTTTGGCATATTTTATATTCCATTTTTATTATTTCATATATATTATTTAGACGGCACAGATTATTTATGGCTTGTGTTTATTGTAGCCTTTGGAACTGATACATTTGCCTACGGTATTGGGAATTTATTTGGCAAGCATAAATTAAGTCCAACACTTAGTCCTAAAAAAACTGTAGAAGGTGCCATTGGGGGAATATTAGGTAGTGTTATTTTAACCCTATCTTATTCATTTTATATGGAATTAGGCCATATATGGCAGTTATTAGTCTTATCAATAGTAGTTTCAGCCATGAGCCAAATGGGGGACTTATTTGCCTCTAAAATTAAAAGAATTTCAGGAATTAAAGATTATGGTTTTATTATGCCTGGTCACGGTGGTGTTTTAGATCGCTTTGACAGCATAATTGTCTGTGCTCCTTTAATATATTATTATGTATATTATTTTATCAATTAAATTAGGTGGTGTATTATGCAAACAGCAATAGCTTCAATATTTGTTTTTTTATTAGTTATATTATTACATGAATTAGGTCATTTTACTGTGGCAAAGATGGTAGGCATTAGAGTAAATGAATTTGCAATTGGTATGGGACCAAAAGTATTACAAACTACAAAAGGTGATACACAATATACATTAAGGTTACTACCTATAGGTGGATATGTGAAGATGGAGGGGGAAGATGAAAATTCAGATGACCCTAGAGGTTTTGGAAAAGCATCTCCATTGGCAAGAATTGCCGTTGTTATAGCTGGTGCAATTATGAATTTTGTGTTGGCAGTGATTGTATTATCCATAGTTTCATTTAATACAGGAACTCCTACTACCATAATAGAGGAAGCTATTATAGACTCTCCTGCTTATGAAAGTGGTATAGAATCAGGGGATAATATTATCAGGATTAACGGTGTAGAAACCAAGACCTGGAATGATATTTCTGATACTATTGGGAAATCTAATGCAAATGAAGCCTTAGAAATCCAAGTCATTAGAAATGGTGAAAACATAAATATAAATGTTAAACCAACCATAGAAGATGATCGAACAATAATAGGGATAATTCCACAATATGAAAAATCATTTGCAAATGGAATAAAAGGTGGATTTGAAACCACAGGTATGTTTATAAAACTTATGTTTGAATTTGTAGGTTCTATATTCAAAGGTCAAGTATCTGTAAATGATTTATCAGGCCCAGTTGGAGTTATAACTGCAGTAGGGGAACAAGCAAAATTTGGTATAAACAATTTACTTTTAATCTTAGGATTTATAAGTGTAAACTTAGGATTTTTTAATTTATTACCTATACCAGCATTAGATGGAAGTAGAATAATATTCTTATTGATTGAGTTAGTAAGAGGCAAGCCTATTGATCCTGATAAAGAAAACTTTATTCATATGATAGGATTTGTGTTATTAATTTCTTTGATGCTAGTTGTAACTTATAAAGATTTAATTAGAATAAATATATTTAAATAGGTGGTTAAAATGAATAGAAAAAAAACAAGAGTTATTAAAGTTGGAGATATTCTTATAGGAGGAGACAATCCTATAAGCGTTCAGTCTATGACAAATACGAGAACAAAGGATATAGATAAAACTGTGGCACAAATTAAAATCCTTGAAGAAGCCGGCTGTGATATTATTAGACTGGCTATTTCTGATGTAGAAGATGCAAAAGCTATCCAAGAGATAAAAAAACATATCTCTATACCTATGATTGCTGATATTCAATATGATTATAAGTTAGCATTAGAATCTATAAAGTATGGCATTGATGGACTGAGAATTAATCCTGGAAACATTGGAAGTTTAGAAAATGTAAAAAAAGTTGTAGATGCTTGTAAAGCTAGCAATCTATCTATTCGTATTGGGGTTAACTCTGGATCTATAAAACAAGAATTTTTAGATAAATATCACGGTGTTAATGAAAACTCAATGGTATACAGTGCTTTAGAACAAGTCAAGTTATTAGAAAGCTTAGACTTCGACCATATAAAAATTTCATTAAAAGCCAGTAATGTACCATTAACAATTAAAGCCTATGAATTAATATCTAAATTATGTGATTATCCTTTACACTTAGGGATAACCGAAGCTGGCCCATCTTGGAGAGGAACTATAAAGTCTTCAGTTGGGATAGGTAGCCTTTTAAATATGGGAATAGGAGATACTATAAGGGTTTCTTTAACTAGCGATCCTGTAGAAGAAATAAAAGTAGGAAGGGAAATTTTAAAATCCCTAGGTCTTTTAAAAGAAGGTATAGAATTAATTTCCTGTCCAACCTGTGGGAGAACTAATATTGATTTAATAAAAATTGTTAATGAAGCAGAAAAACGATTAGAAGGTATGAAAAAGCACATTACAGTAGCTATTATGGGTTGTGCAGTAAATGGACCAGGTGAAGCTAGAGAGGCTGATATAGGCTTAGCAGGTGGGAAAGGTGAGGGCTTAATATTTGCCAAAGGAAAGATTATAAAGAAAGTTGCTGAAGAAGATTTACTAGATGAACTAATGAAGCAAATAGAAAAATTATAAATATTAAATCCTATAAGGGATAAGGAGGATATTTATATATGGGTAAAAAAGTTATAAGTTTAAATGGAATAATTAAAGATGAAAAATATAATTATCTTAAGGAATTTAATATTCTGATTTCTGGAGTAAAAATTATCAAAGAATCAATGGATTTATATTTAGACTTGGAAAGTAATCATATGTTAAACACTGAAGAATATAATGATCTTGTAAGATTGCTTCAAGATAATTTTTCTGATTTTAATCTGAAAATAGATATTAGCTACCTAGATTTGGTAGATAATTTAGATATAAATTTATATATAGATAGCATAAAACAAATTATTCAAAGTTCTATACCTTCATCGACTTCTTGGATTAATGACCTGAAATGGGATAAAAAAGAGGATATATTAGTTATGATCTCTCCAAATCAAATGGCCAATTTCTCTTTGGAGAGAAATGGCTTACTTCAAGACCTTGGGAATAGAGTAGAAAAAGATTTAAAGTGTAAATTAGTTTTAGAAATTCAGGAAGAAGAATCTGTTTGTGCTAATGTATTTTTAGATGAAAAAAAATTGGAAGAACATAAAATATCCAAAGATATTATGGTAAATGTAGAAAAATCTAATAGTTCATCTAAGTCAAAAAAAATATTGAAAAATTATAGTTTAGGAAAAGCCATTAAAAATGAAATTATGAAAATCAGAGATATAAATATACAAACTGGTTCTGCTGTTGTTAAAGGAGATATATTCCAAATAGAGAGTCGAGAAATCAGAGGAGATAAATTGTTAATTACTTTTAATATCTCAGATAGAACTGACTCTATAACTGTAAAGACTTTTTTATCAAAAGATCAAGGCAATGAACTTCTAGATAATTTATCCCAAGATTCACATGTATTACTGGAAGGGGATATTACATATGACAATTTCTCCAAGGGGATAGTTTGTATGCTTAAATCCTTAACTCGATTGACCAAAGTAGAGATAGAAGATAAGTCCCAGGATAAGAGAGTAGAATTACATTTGCATACGAAGATGAGTTCTATGGATGGAGTATCTAGTCTGACTAGTTTAGTCAAGAGAGCTCATAAGTGGGGCCATAAAGCTGTTGCAATAACTGACCATGGTGTGGTACAAGGATTTCCAGAAGGAATGGAATTGGCAAATCAACTTGGAGTAAAAATGATCTATGGCTTAGAAGGATATATGATTAATGATAAAAAAGAAATAATAAATAACTATGACTCTCAGAAGATTTATAAAGAATATGTAATATTTGATATAGAAACAACTGGGCTTTCATCTATTAACGATATGATAACAGAAATTGGGGCAGTAAAAGTTGTAGATGGAGAAGTCATAGATGTATTTAGCCAACTGATAAATCCGGAAAGACCAATTTCTAATTTCATTACTAATCTTACTGGAATTACTAATGAGATGGTTAGCGATAAACCTAAAATAGATGAAGTAATTAAAAGATTTGTTGATTTTATAGGTGATAGTGTATTAGTAGCACACAATGCATCCTTTGACATAGGATTTGTTAGAGAACAGATGAGATTAGTAAATATTGAATTAAATAATCCTATATTAGATACTCTTGAGCTAGTTAGAACCATATTTCCTACTTTAAAAAACCATAAATTAGACACTATTGCCAAGCATTTAGATATAAATTTAGAAAATCATCACAGAGCATTAGATGATGCTACAGCTACTAAAGATATCTTAATAAGAACTTTAAGCATACTAGATGAAAAAGGAATAACTAGTTTTGGTCAAATCAATAATTTAAAAGCTAATCGAGATAATATGAGCAATGAAACATTTCACATAGTAATTTTAGTAAAAAACTTAGTTGGCTTGAAAAATTTATATAAATTAGTTTCAGAATCACATTTAAAATACTTCCATAGAAGGCCAAGGCTGCCAAAATCTTTTATAGAAGCTAATAGAGAAGGATTGTTAATAGGAAGCGCCTGTGAAGCTGGAGAGCTTTATAAGGCCATTGTAAATAGTAGAAGTGACAATGAAATACGAAATATAATTAAATTTTACGATTATTTAGAAATACAACCAATTAGTAATAATATGCACTTAGTTAGGAATGGAATAGTAAGGGATGAGGAACATTTACAGTCTTTAAATAAGAAAATATATGACTTAGGGAAAAAGTATAACAAATTAGTTGTAGCAACAGGCGATGTTCACTTTTTAAACCCTGAAGATGAAATATATAGAAGAATACTAATGACTGGTCAAGGCTTTTCAGATGCAGATTTGCAACCTCCCTTATATTTTAAAACCACAGATCAAATGCTAGAAGAATTTCAATATTTTGGAGAGGACATAGCTAGAGAAGTGGTTATTACAAATACAAATAAAATTAATGATATGGTAGAAAATATAAAACCAATACCTGATGGAACTTATCCACCTATTATTGAAGGCTCAGAAGAAGAACTTAAAACCATAACATATACTAAAGCTTATGAAATATATGGAGATAAATTGCCTGAAATCGTCCAGAAAAGATTAGAGAGAGAATTAAATTCAATTATTAAAAATGGATATGCAGTTATGTATATAATAGCTCAAAAGCTAGTTTGGAAATCCAATGATGATGGATATTTAGTAGGCTCTAGAGGTTCTGTCGGTTCCTCTTTTGCAGCAACTATGAGTGGAATAACTGAAGTAAATCCTCTGGTACCTCATTATGTTTGCCCCCAGTGTAAGTGGAGTGAGTTTTTTCAAGATGGTAGTGTTGCATCTGGATCTGACTTACCAGATAAGGATTGTCCAAATTGTAGTAGTCCTTTAATAAAAGATGGTCAAGATATTCCTTTTGAGGTATTTCTTGGATTTGAAGGAGACAAAGAACCAGATATAGATTTAAACTTTGCCGGTGAATATC
>CAYZDC010000070.1:0-9247 GCA_964477045.1 uncultured Tissierellaceae bacterium
TTATTAATTTTTCTAAAGCTATTCTAGCAATTTCTCTTCTAATAGGGTCAAAACCTGATACTACTACAGCTTCTGGAGTATCATCTATTATTAAATCTATTCCCGTTAAAGTTTCTAGTGTTCTTATATTTCTACCTTCTCTACCAATAATTCTACCTTTCATTTCATCATTAGGTAGGGTAACTACTGTTACTGTTGTTTCTGCTACATGGTCTGCGGCAAATCTTTGTATTGCAGTAGAAATAATTTCTCTAGCTTTTTTATCAGCTTCTTGTTTAGTTTGATATTCCATATCTTTTATCATTACTACACTTTCATGCTCAATTTCTTTTTTAATTATGTCTAATAATAGTTCTTTAGCTTCTTCGGAAGTTAATCCGGATAATCTTTCTAATTCTTCTCTTTGTTTTAAGACTAATTCATCAATTAGTAGCTCTTTATCCTCTAAGAGTTTGTTCTTTTTAACTATTAATTCTTCTTTCTTTTCTATTGATTCTGCTCTTCTATCAATAGTTTCTTCTTTTGTCAAAATTCTCTTTTCAAGTTTTTGAATTTCATTTCTTCGTTCTCTAGTTTCTTTTTCTGCTTCTGTTCTTGAACGATGTATTTCTTCTTTAGCTTCAAATAAAAGCTCTTTCTTTTTTGCTTCTGCATTCTTTTCTGCTTCTTTTCCTGCATTTTCAATAATTTTTTTAGATAACTCTTCAGCATTTCTTATTTTACCTTCGCCTATATGCTTTCTGATCATATAACCAAGGATTATTCCAATAATCGCGCTTAGAATTACGAATATTATAGTATCAATAACTAAACACCTCCTGTTGTATTAAATTTTCAAGTTCCATACTGCATTCTCATTTTAGAATTAATTATAAACTTTCAAATTTTTGCTTATAAAGTATATATAATCTTATTGTATGGTTACAATATACAACTACATTTTATTACTTTTTTGTAACAAAGTCAAGAAATAAATTATGACTCCATTAAAGAGACACTACTTGTAGTCCCTGTTAATTCTACCCTATGGGCATTGTTACTAATAGCTGATAGGTGTTGGTTATGAGTAACCATTATAATTTGTCTATTAAACATCTCTGATGTTTGTTTTAAAAATTCTCCTACATTATAAACATACTCCTGGCTAAGATGTTTAGCTGGTTCATCTAGAATTAAAGGCCCTTCAATTCTAGGCTTATGAATCTGTAAAAAAGCTATTCTAAGGGCTAGAGAAATAATATCAACTACTCCCCCACCTCTTGATAACTCAGGTTTCGTTTTTATGGTAGTGTCTCCATAGACATTGACTACATAAAATTCAGCGTTGGCTTTACCTCTTAATTCATCTAGTTCAATTATAAACTGCATGTCTGTTTCAAAAACATACTGCAAACATTTAGTTACTAAAGTTTCTATTTGTCGTTTTGCTTGTAGTCTAGCAAATTCTGAGGTTTTCTGAAATAAAATTATTACCTTTTCCAGTAATTCTTGTTCAAGTATTATTTCTTCTATATCTACTTTATTTTTATGAAGTTGTTCTAGTAATTTTTCTTTTTTACCTTCTTCTCTAAGAATAAAATTTTTAATTTCCTCTAACTGATTATTTAGATCTTCAATTTTATTAATCATGCTAATTCTTCTTTTCTAGTAAATCTTTAGGAAGTAATTCATTTGCTTCTGTGAAAAGCTTGTTTATTTCTTCAGTTAAGTTTTTAATTTCCGTCTCCAAATCTTCAGGCTTAACCCCTAGATCTTGTAATTCTTTTATAATTTCTTCTTCTTGAAGTTTTAATTGGTCTAAACGGGCTTCTGCTCTATACTTTAGAGACTTAGCTTTTTCTAAATTATCTTTCAATAGGTTTAATTCCTTTTCATAGTCCATTTCATTTCCTCCTATTTGTAATGCTCCATAATATGGTCTATTTTCTTTTCATCAATCTGGCTTAGACAAACTGGGCAAACCTCTTGTTTTAAGAGTAAATCTCCATATTCTTCTAAGTGTTTAGCTAAAATTAAATCATTTTCTTTTATACTGACCTCTACTTTATTTATTTCTATACTAGTCTTGTGATGTTTTTTAAAAGTATTTTCTAATTTGAGTATTTTATTATAATAAGATTTTAAAGTATCTATAATAGTATTTAATGATTCCATATTACTGAAATTTTGCATATATATTCTACCTTTATCCAGATTTTCTTGGTTAGATTTAAAGTGACCTTGGATTTTGTTTAAATTTATTAACCGAAGCAGATTAATCTCAATAGATTTAGAGATACCTTCTATATGGTTTAGAGGTTTTAATTTTTCACTTATATCTTTGTATATCTTAAGTTCCCAAGTGTATTTTTGATTTTTGCTATTTAGTTTTTTATAATTAGCCAACTCTACTAATAATTCATTTAATTTCAGGTGATTTTCAGCTATTATATCTAAACCTACTAATTTATTTAATATATTAGTTTCTTCTTTAATCCCGATTTTGACCTTAGAATAACTTTCTTTTTTATTATAAAAATATTTGTAATTTCTATATGATTCTTCTATTTTATTAATAGTTGAATCTAGAATTTCAATATTTTTTAATCTTTTTAGATATGCTTGGGTTTCTTTTAAAGAATTCTTTGTTTCCCAAAATTTATCCTGTAAACTAGATAATTTAACCTGTTTACTTGTTTTTTCTTCAATTAAAGATTTAATTTTTTCTATCTTCTCAACTCTATTACTAATTTCTGTTAGGTAATCGTATTGTTTTAGCTCATCTTCAATACTAAGAATGTTTGCTTCTAAATTTTTTCTAATGGTTGAAATACTTCTATTATCTCTTAATCCTTCTCTAAGAGCATCATCAATAATATTAACTCCTACTAAACGGCCTATAGCACTGGCTCTTACAGAATTTTTCTCAGATAGTAAAAATGCTCCCTCTAATTGTTCACCTAAGTTAATAAATGCAGACTCATCACTATCTAAATAAATTTTCTTGATTTCCATAGCTTGAATTATTTCTTCTGGAACATTAGTACCAAATCCTTGATAAATTTGTTCTTCACCCCGGATAAAAAGATGATAGGTGTTTTTAGACTTACTCCTATATCTTTTAACCTTAATATTATCACTAAATTCAACTGTTACACTGGCTTCTTTTTCTCCTTCTCTAATAAAGTAATCACCAGAAGGCTCATTATATAAAACCCACTTAAGAGCTCTTATAATCGCAGATTTACCAGAATCCGATGGTCCCACAATTACATTTAACTGTTCATCTAATTCTACAATGGAATACTTATGAGACTGAAAATTTTGTAGTATTATCTTTTTGATATACCTCATAATTAATCACCATTTAATCCTTTCATTTGAATAAGTGATATTCGTCTTAATGCTTCTATCTTAACGTCTTCACTTACTCCTTCGGAAGTAGAAACTTCAATTAATAAATCATTAATATTCATTTTCTCAAAGTCTATTGCATCATCTACAGTCTGTTTAAATTCAAAGAGTCTTTCTCGTTGGAATATATTTCTTTCTATTTCATCTCTATCTAAAATGTCCCCTCCTCTACCAGCTGTTAGGAGAGGTATGAAATTAATAGTTATTTTGTCTTCTAAAAGGATTAAGGCTACTTGAGGTTGTCTATCCATTTCTCTTAAACTATTAGTAATCCTTACTATACTACCTGGGTTTATAAAGTACTTGTTATCAATTATGGTTTTTTTGTAACCAGAATGATAGTGTCCTGATAGAGTAATATCTGCCTTAGTTGTTTTAATATCATCAATTAGGGTGTAGGGAATTCCTTTAATAAAGGGCTTATCTAAAAGCATTCCATGGACTAAATGAATTGAATAATCTATTCCTGGGTCTATATGGTCCACTAAATAATAGTTTCTATTATTTATGTCATCTATATTATATATATATGGTTGGCCAGTTAATTGTACTTTTATATTACCTTTTTCTAAGATAACCTTACCTAAATCATCAATTATATTTATAATACCTAAACTATTTAGCAAGCCTACCATAGTTCTATTTACTGTTTGTGGATTATGACCATATATATCATGATTGCCACTGACCATATAAATAGGTACTTTAATTTGATTCAATATATTGGCAAATCTACTAACTACAGAAACAGATATATCTGGTCTATCAAATAAATCTCCACCATGTATAACAAAATCAACGTCTTTATCTTTTATTATATTTAATATCTCCATAAATTTGTTTTCTAATGTTTGAGGATAATCATCTTTTCTATTTTTTGGAGTTGTTCCCCTAATATGGGTGTCTGTAAAATATAATATTTTCATTTTCAACTCTCCTAGCATAAAACCTCCTATTAAAGGAGGTTAGTTTGTCTATTTTTCTATTTCCTTTGGATCTTCTTTTGCCTTTTTAGATTCAAGATCATTTTTATCCAATTCATATTTTACCCTAATTTTCTTTTCGATTTCTTGAGCAATTTCAGGATTATCTCTTAAGAAGTCCTTGGAATTTTCTCGACCTTGGCCTAGTCTATGATCTCCATAACTATACCAGGAACCTGCCTTGTTGATTATATCAGCAGTAACTCCTGTGTCTAATATATTTCCGTCTTTTGATATGCCTAAACCATACATAATATCAAATTCAGCCTGTTTAAATGGAGGGGCTACTTTATTTTTTACTACTTTTACTCTGGTTCTGTTTCCTATTATATTATCACCTAGTTTTATTGATTCTATTCTACGAATATCCATTCTTACACTGGCATAAAACTTTAAAGCACGTCCTCCAGTTGTAGTTTCCGGGCTTCCGAACATAACTCCTATTTTCTCTCTAAGTTGGTTAATAAAAAGAACAGTAGTATTAGATTTACTTATAGATCCAGCTAGTTTTCTTAGTGCTTGTGACATTAGTCTAGCTTGTAGACCCATGTGACTATCTCCCATTTCACCTTCAATTTCAGCTTTTGGTACAAGAGCTGCCACTGAATCCACTACTACAATATCTACAGCGTTACTACGTACTAAAGATTCTGTTATTTCTAAAGCTTGCTCTCCCGTATCAGGTTGAGATATTACCAGATTATCTACGTCTACTCCTAGGTTCCTAGCATATGTAGGATCTAGTGCATGTTCAGCATCAACAAAAGCTGCTATTCCCCCTAGTTTTTGCGCTTCTGCTACTATATGAAGTGCAACAGTAGTTTTACCTGAGGATTCAGGTCCGTATATTTCTACAATTCTACCTCTAGGAACTCCGCCAATTCCTAAAGCAATATCTAAGTCAAGGGAACCAGTTGGTATTACGTCTAAATTCATTTTAAAATTTTCACCTAAACGCATAATTGAACCTTTTCCAAATTGTTTTTCAATTTGGCTTATTGCTAAATCCAATGCTTTTTTCTTTTCGTTATTTTCGACCATAATTCTCCAGTTAAACTGGAATCACCCCTTTCACATTAAGAACATAAGTTCAGTATATATATAATATAATACAAACAAGTATAAGTCAAACAATTATTCAGATAAAAATTTTCTTATTTCAATAAATGCTCTTGTGGCAGCTCTATTTTGAATTGTAGCCCTATTTCCATTAAAGTGGCACTTTATAACCTTATGTTTATCTCTACTCATTATACACAGATAGACTAATCCAATTGGTTTATCTGTAGTTCCTCCTCCTGGACCTGCGATGCCAGTAATGGACAAACATATATCTAAATTTGTTCGAGTCATTAATCCCTTTGCCATGGCAAAGGCTGTTTCACTACTTACTGCTCCATATAGCTTTAATATTTCTTTATCTACTCCCAATTCTTCTATTTTTGAAAGGTTACTATATGATACTATGGCTCTATCAAGTACATCTGATGCACCAGGTATTCTAGTAAACTTACTACTTATTAGGCCACCTGTACAAGATTCAGCAAGTCCTAACCTAAGTTTACCTTCATGAAGCATCTTAAATACTACTTCCTCAATTAAAATATTATCATAACCAAAAATATATTCATTAAACTCAAGTATAATGATCTTCATAATTTCATGGATTTGTTTTTCTACAAGTTCTTTTATTTTGCCCTTACCTATTATTTTTATTTCTATTTGACCAGCCTTAGCAAATGTGGCTACTATAATATTATTATAATTCCAAATAGGTAATTCTTTTAATCTGCTTTCTAAGCTTGATTCACCAATTCCATAAATATTAATTGATCTTGATAAAATTGAATAATCTTCCTTTATAATCGGATAAACATAATTTTCAAACATTGGAATTAGTTCATGTGGTGGACCAGGTAACATTAGAATTTTTTTCTTATCTAAATCTATATAAATACCAGGAGCTGTACCATAATCATTGGTAATAAAACTAGAGCCTTTTGGCTTTTTAGCCTGCTTTCTATTATTGTCACTCATAGGCCTATCCTTGTCTTTAAACATAGCCATAATATTATTTTCCATTATATGGTCCATCTCTAATTCTAATCCTAGAGTATTTGAAATAACTTCTTTGGTTAAGTCATCTTCTGTTGGACCTAGGCCTCCTGTTGTAATAATTATATCTGCCCTATTTAAAGCAATATTTAAAACTTGAGATAATCTGTCTTTGTTGTCATCTACTGAAGTATGATAAAAAACGTCTATACCAAGTTCCATTAATTTTTCTGATAAGTATTTTGTATTTGTATTCAATATACTTCCTGTTGTTATTTCTGTTCCAATAGAAATTATTTCTGCAATCATGATTTACCTCCAATTAAATGTCTTCAAGTTTTAAAGTATGTCTATTTTTATAAAGATAATCAATACCAGATAAAACTGTAAAGAATAGTGAAACATATAACATAATCATATCAAATGGAAAATTTATGGCTTGGAATGGAAAATTATTGAATAATAATGCTACAATTGCTACTAATTGTGTAATAGTTTTAATTTTCCCTAAAGAACTAGCTGCTATGGTAACTCCTTCAGAGGCAGCTAATATTCTGAAACCTGTAATTGTAAATTCTCTTGCTATTATAACTACAACTACCCATCCTGGTATTCTTCCTAAATCGACCAATGATATAAGAGCTGCAGATACTAAAATTTTATCTGCCAATGGATCCACAAATTTTCCGAAGTTAGTTACTAGCTTATGCTTTCTGGCTATATAACCATCTAAAGTATCCGTTAATGATGCTATGATAAAAATGGCACCAGCAATATAGTGGCTATAGCTTATATTTGAGAATAGGACAAACATAAAAACTGGAACTAGTAAAACTCTTAATAAAGTTATTTTATTTGGCAGGTTCATTTTCTACATCTCCAATCAAATCATATTCCAGATATTCCAATATTTTTACAGGAACAAATTTACCTATTTCTAATTCCTTAGTGGAATTTACATATACAACACCATCTATTTCTGGACTATCCATATATGTTCTTCCTACATAAATATGTTCATCTGCTTGCTCTTCTATTAATACTTCATAGATATTTCCAATTTTTTCCATCATCTTATCTTCTGAAATATTCTTTTGTAGTTCCATAATCTTGTCTCTACGACTTTCTTTAACTTCCTCTGATATATGGTTAGGTAAATTAAAAGCAGGGGTATCTTCTTCTTTAGAATAAGTAAAAACTCCTAGTCTATCGAATTTAACTTCTTCTATAAAATCGTATAATTCTTTAAATTCTTCCTCAGTTTCCCCAGGAAATCCTACAATAAAAGTAGTTCTTATTATAATATTTGGAATTTCACTTCGAAGTTTGTCTATTAAAGTTATAATATCCTTTTTAGAGGTTCTTCTACCCATGGTTTTAAGTATATTATCATTTATATGTTGCAAGGGAATATCTACATATTTTAATACCTTGTCCCTATTTTTTATAGATTGGATCAAATGATTATTAAAATTATCAGGGTATAAATATAATATCCTTATCCATTTTAGTTCTTCAATTTCATTTAATTTGTCTAATAATTTATATAAGGAAAATTCACCATATAAATCTATTCCATAATCAGAAGTATTTTGAGCTATTAAAATTATTTCTTGAACACCATTGTCAACAAGATTATGGACCTCTTTAATTATATCTTCATACTTTCTACTTCTGTGCCTGCCTCTTAATTTAGGTATTATACAGTAAGTACAAAGATTGTCACAGCCTTCTGATATCCTAACATAAGCTGTTGTTGAAAAATTGATTCTATTAACTTCTTCTAGGTACTCACTATCTATATTATCTATCTTTATTACTTTATTTCCCTTTTTTTCTTCTAATTGGTCTAATAAAGTATTTATATCTTTTATATTACCTGTGCCAATTATTCCATCTACTTCTTGGATTTCTTCCATTAATTCTTTTGAATATCTTTGAGCTAGACAACCTGCTAAAATCAAATATTCACAATTTTCTTCTTTATATTTAGTCATTTCCCAAATAGTATCAATAGATTCTTCTTTAGCATCTTGGATAAATCCACAGGTATTTACAACTATAATTTGACTATCCTCTAAGTTATGGACTATTTCATATTTATCAAAATCTAAAGATCCTAATAATAATTCTGTATCTACCTCATTCTTAGAACATCCTAATGTAACAGCACTTATTTTTTTTTTCATTATACACTATCTCCCTTTAATTTTCAGCTTCAAACTCATCTTTTGTAACTAATACTTTTCTTGGCTTGCTTCCTTCAAATCCACCAATTATTCCTCTTTCTTCCATTTCATCAACAATTCTACCAGCTCTTGCATAGCCAATTCTTAACTTTCGTTGAAGAAGAGATACAGAGGCCTGACCTTCATTTATTACAAGTTCTATTGCATCTGGAAGTAATTCATCTCCATCCATTATATCTATTTCTGTAGCATTTTGAACAACTTCAATTATATCTTCATCATATTCTGTTATATTTTGGTCTTTTAGAAAATCAACTACTTTCTTTACTTCCTCTTCCCCAATAAAAGCACCCTGTAATCTTAGTGGTTTAGAATAAAATGAAGGATAAAAAAGCATATCTCCTTTTCCCAGTAATTTTTCTGCACCGGCCATATCTAATATGGTTCTGGAGTCTATTTGAGATGATACTGCAAAGGAAATTCTGGAAGGTATATTAGCCTTAATTGTGCCTGTAATTACGTCTACAGAAGGTCTTTGGGTTGCTACAATTAAATACATACCAGCTGCTCTTGCCATTTGGGCCAACCTGCATATATAATCTTCTATTTCTTGAGCCGCCACCATCA
>CAYZDC010000071.1:0-9125 GCA_964477045.1 uncultured Tissierellaceae bacterium
TGCTATCCATCCCATACCTAAAGGACTGGGCTTTTCGCATGTTATAGTAATAGACCTATTATAAAAGGTGCCACCATGGCATTTACTCGTCTACTATTAAACAAATTGTCTAATGACTGTTCAGCTAGCATTATTCTTTTTCTTTTCTCTAACATACGCTGTAAAAATGTAATAGAGTAAAATGCTAATACCAAATAAATTGTATCTCGACTAAATGTACCTTTTAAGATTAACTGTACAGAATCACTTGGACCTATTCTATAAAGTACAATAGTAATTACTATACCAACTAATAATGCCATATATAAGGGCTTATTATACTTAATCACAATGATAATACCAGTGAAGATTAATAATAATTTTATTATGTCCATTGTATCCTCCAGTTCTTCTAATTATATTATTACTTAGTTTTATATTATGATTATATATTAAATATAAGAACTAGACCAATAAATTTGCAATTTAAATACTTTTCTAAAAATATATTGCATATAATTAGATACTATGATATTATTTATGTAAGCAATTGTTTAGTTACTAATCATTAGTTAAGAAAGGAGTGAGAATATGACAAATAGAGAAAAAGAAATATTGGAATTAATTAATAAAAATCCTATGGCATCACAAAGTGAGCTGGCAGATATGCTAGGAATTTCAAGATCTTCAGTTGCAGTTCATATAACAAATTTACTTAAAAAAGGTAATATCTTAGGAAAAGGCTATATCCTAAGTGATAGCGAATTTGTAACAGTAGTTGGTGGCGCTAATATGGATATACAAGGATTTACATTTGATAAAATTATATATAATGATTCCAATATTGGAAGTGTAAAACTGTCTCTTGGAGGTGTGGGAAGAAATATTGGTGAAAATCTTATTAAATTAGGAGTTAATACCAAGCTCATAAGTGTTATTGGAGACGATATTTATGGATCTAAAATACTTGAAGAAGCAAATTTAATAGGTCTTGATATGGAACACTCCCTTATACTTGAAGGCCAACCAACATCCACGTATCTTGCAGTTTTAGATGAAAATCATGAAATGTCTGTAGCCGTGTCCAGCATGGAAATTTATGACAGAATGACTATTGATTTTATAAAAGAAAAAAGACATATTATTGAAGGTGCTAAAGCCTGTGTATTAGATACCAATATTCCTATTGAAGTAATGGAGCATATGTTGACTACCCATAAAAATACAGATTTCTTTCTTGATACTGTATCAACAGGGAAGGCTAAAAAAGTAAAAAGTTTAATCGGATATTTCCATACTATAAAGCCTAATAAAATCGAAACAGAAACCCTTACTGGAATTAAAATAAAAAATGAAGATGATTTAAAAAAAGCAGCAGAGTATTTTTTAAACCTAGGTGTTAAAAATATATTCATAACTCTTGGAGAAGATGGCGTATTTTATTCTGATGGAACAAATATGAAACACCTAAAAACTAAACCTATAAAGCCTGTTAACGTAACTGGTGCAGGAGATGCTTTTAGCGCAGCACTTGTATATGGCTATATCAACCAATTAGGTATACATGAAACAGCAAAAATAGCAGTAGCTGCTTCAATTATTGGACTTTCTCATGAAAGTACAATAAACCCAAATATGTCTATAGAAAATATATATTCAAAAATAAAGGAGATAAGATTATAATGAAAAGATATCTTGATATTAACCCAGAAGTTTTAAAAGCACTAAATGAAGGTTTGCCAGTTGTTGCTTTAGAATCAACAATTATATCCCACGGCATGCCATATCCACTAAATGTGGAAACAGCAGTTAAAGTAGAAAATATAATTAGAGAAAATGGAGCAATTCCAGCAACTATAGCAATCCTTAGTGGTAAGCTTAAAGTTGGATTAACAGCAGATGAAATTGAATACCTTGGAAAAACTAAAAATGTAGTTAAAGCATCCCGAAGGGATCTTCCTTTTGTAATCTCCAATGGTTTAGATGGGGCTACTACAGTAGCAGCGACTATGATTATTGCTGAACTCGCAGGTATTAAAGTATTTGCAACAGGAGGAATAGGTGGGGTTCATAGAGGTGCTGAAGAATCATTTGATATATCTGCAGACCTTCAAGAACTTGCACAGACAAATGTTGCAGTGGTTTGTGCTGGTGTAAAATCTATACTTGATATAGGCTTAACTTTAGAATATCTTGAAACCCAAGGAGTACCAGTTGTTGGATATCAAACTGATGAAATGCCAGCTTTTTATACTAGAGAAAGTGGATTTTCAGTTGATTATAATGTAGATTCACCAGAAAAAATTGCTTCTGCAATAAAGGTTAAGTGGGATTTAGGTCTTAATGGTGGCGTAGTTGTAGCAAACCCAATCCCAGAGCAATTTGCAATGGATTATGATACAATTACTAATGCAATTAATTCTGCAATACAAGAAGCAGAAGAAAAAGGAGTTAAAGGAAAAGATACTACTCCATTCCTTCTTGCAAAGGTTAAAGATATTACAGGTGGTAGCAGTTTGGATTCAAATATTCAACTTGTATATAATAATGCAATGCTTGGAGCTAAAATAGCTGTAGAACTATCAAAACTGGATAAATAATATAATAAAATGAAATGGCAATGGATAAGTGAATTTATCCATTGCCATTTTTTTAAGGCTTTAAAATATTACTCCATTCTTGGATTTCTAAATGGTTTCCGCTAATATTCTCAATTCTAATATCATAAAATTTATCTATTGCCTTTCTTACTTTATGACCTAAATATTGAACTTCTTCCTTTTTTGTTCTAGAAGTTCCATTTAGCATTTCAAATAAGGCACCATCATTTATAACTATAACTATCTCATCTTTTATATGTTTTTCTAATTCTTTTAAAAGCTTGCTCATTGAAACCAAGCCACAAAGTGCTGGTTTAGTATATTCTTCAAATATTGATTGTTTAACTATTAGTTCTTCATCCTTAAATATACGATATCTAATTTCCATATCTTCACCTTCATAAGGCGTTGAAATCCATGTTAAATATGCTTTAATCATAATATTTACCCCCAAAATTTTTAATCATTTCATATTATTATATATTAGTGGCCCTCAATTGTATATAATATAGTAAGATAATAATAAAGATTGGATTGGAGAAAAATATGAGTATACTAATTTTAAAAATAATAGCATTAATATCCATGGTAATAGACCACTATGGGGCTATATTTCAAAGTGGAGTAGATATATATAGAATTATAGGTAGATTAGCTTTTCCTATATATGCATTTTTATTAGTTGAGGGCTATACACATACTAGTAATATTAAAAAATATGGTAGAAGATTATTGATTTTTGCATTAGTATCTGAATTGCCCTTTGACTTAGCTTTTTATGGTAAATTAGGTTTCACACATCAAAATATATTTTTCACTTTATTTATTGGCTTGGTTCTAATGTATTTATTAGACAATAACTCTGGAAAATACTACATCAATAAATCCTTGCTTATAGTCATTGCTGGGTTTATTGCCTTAGTAACTGCCGTAGATTATAATTTTATAGGAATTATATATATTCTTATATTTTATTACACAAAAGATTACCCTAATCCCAAAAAGATTTTATATCAAGGCTCTGCACTATTTGTTACCAACTTTTTTTTATCAGGATTCACCCAGCAGTATTCAATATTAGCTATACCTCTTATTTATTTCTATAATGGAAAATTAGGACCTAATAATAAAATTTTACAAATTTTATTTTATATTGCTTATCCACTACATCTAATAATATTTTATATAATGAAATAATGGGTCAAATTACCATTTCATATGATAAAATAAGATTATAATTACTTTAGGAGGAAAAACATATGGACAATCTAGATAAAAACTTAGAAAAATATGCTGAACTAGCTGTGAAAGTTGGAATTAATCTAAAAGAAAAAGAAGGTTTAATTATTGCTGGTAATGTGGACACTCTACCCCTTGCCAGAAAAATTATGAAAAAGGCCTATGAACTTGGAGCTAAACATGTAGAATTTCAGCTAAATGATGATGAAATGACACTTATTCGTTATGAAAATGCAAAAGAGTTTGTATTTGAAAGCTTTCCTCAGTGGAAGGTTGATGCTTTAGAGACAATGTATAAAGATAATTATCATCATATATTTATATCTGCTCCAAACCCAGAATTACTAAAAGATATAGATGGAGATATAGTAGCTACTGTCCAAAAATCTTCATCAATGGCAATGGCCCCAGTAATGAAGTATCGAATGACTGGGATTACTAAATGGAATATTATTGCCATGCCTTCTATTCCATGGGCAAAATCTGTGTTTCCTGATTTGGATGAAGATGCAGCTATAAATGCACTATGGGAAAAGATTTTTCAAGCAACAAGAGTAGATCAAGAAGATCCAATAAAAGCATGGGAAATTCATGATAAAAACATTAAAAAATATAGAAACTTCTTAAATGAAAAACAATTTGAAAAATTAATATTGACTGGTCCTGGGACTGATTTAGAGGTGTATTTAGCAGAAGATCATTTCTGGATGGGTGGTTCTAAGGAAAGCCAGGCAGGAGACGCCTATGTAGCTAATATGCCTACAGAAGAGGTATTCACTACTCCCCATAGATTAAAAGTCAATGGAACTTTAAAAGCTACTAAACCACTTAGTTTAAATGGAAAACTTGTAGATAATTTTGGATTCACATTTAAAGATGGTAAGGTAGTAGATTTCTACGCGGAAAAAGGTTATGAAGTATTAGAAAAACTAATGGAAAATGACGAAGGTGCTAAATATTTAGGTGAAGTAGCTTTAGTGCAAGACGATTCCCCTATTTCAAATACAGGGATATTATTTAATAATACCTTATTTGATGAAAATGCTTCTGTACACTTTGCCTTAGGCAGAGCCTATGCTTATGCTATGCAAAATGGGTCTAATATGACTGAAGAAGAATTACAAGCAAAAGGTGCTAACTTTAGCCTTATACATGTAGATTTTATGGTAGGTGGACCTGAGCTTCAAGTTGTTGGATATGAAAAAGATGGAACAAAAATACAATTATTTGAAAATGGTAATTGGGTGTTTTAAATAACTGAGGTACTCCAGAATCTGGAGTACCTCTTTTTACTTTATTTATAAAATATTTGTTAATACATTATCTTTAAAGTAGTATATAGAATCACCATAGTCTTCAGTATATATCCAAAGCTCTATTTCATTGAATTTTGTAGTCAGTTCCATCTTTTGGTCTGGTTTCATTTTATATTGAACAAGTAGCATGTCATTTGTCATTCCAGTCCAAGGAATATTTTCCTCTATTCGCTTCCAAGTATTGGAATCCCAATTAAATAGTGATGTGGGACTTTTCTCTAAAACAGTATAAACTTTATCCGAATCACTATTAAATATTGGGGTCTGTAAAGTTTTAAATGATACTAAAGTGTTAAATTGATCATTAATTTCTACTTTAAATAAGGTATCCTCTGCCTCTATTACTTTTCCATCTAGTAAATCTTCATTTATAATAGATGTTATTTTTGTATTTTGATTTTCTAATATATTTCTATAGTCTTGTAAATCAAAATAATGTTCATTAATCTTTATCTTTACATAATT
Source organism: uncultured Tissierellaceae bacterium (assembly GCA_964477045.1). Lineage (GTDB taxonomy): Bacteria > Bacillota > Clostridia > Tissierellales > Tissierellaceae > CAYZDC01. The sequence goes on from CAYZDC010000071.1 coordinate 5,600, forward strand.
TCCAACTTCAGCTGTTTCTTTTAAGCTATTTAAATCTAGTTGTTGGAATTCTTCTAAATATATTGGATTTATTTTAATTCCTGTTATTAATTCATCAATATGAACCCAATATGTTTTTCCTACATATGGAGACTTTTCATACCAACCTACTCCATAATCTTTTATCTTAAAATCAGGAACATTAGGAACCATTCCTCCATCTTTTCTATATAAATTTACAATAGTAACATCATGGTTTTTACCAGTATATCTAAAGTCTGTTGTTTTTTCTCCATTTATATACTTATATTCATATTCCTTATATGGCTTTGAACCTTCAAATCCACCATATTTCCATTCAATTATAGGAGCTTTGCTTAATAAAATAAGTTGAGCCTCTCCATTCCATACTACATTATAATTCATATGCTCTGACAAGAATCTTAGTGGAACCATTGTACTTCCACCTATTATCTGTGCTGGTACTTCAAGCTGATACTCTAACCCATTAACAACAGCTATATTGCTTCCTATTACAAAGACTACTTCCATAGATTCACTTCTGCCTATTGCTGCTCTTAGTTCATTATCCCAGGTTACAAAAAGTCCAAAGCTCTCAAATATTTTTCTCATGGGTACTAGGACTCTACCATTTACAATTTGTGGTGCCACATCAAATTCTAGTTGTTTTCCTTCAAGAACTACTCTAATTTCATTCCCTTTCTCATAATCCACATTTTGGAATAAATCCTCAAATTCAGCAAATACATTAAATGGTGATATTAGCATTGCCAAAATTAAAATAAAACTGGTTAATATTAACTTTATATTTCTCATAATATTCTCCCCTCTACCTAAGTATTGTTACTCTATACTATATCTTTACCCATTAATGATTGAGAAATACATATCTAGTAGAATAAACATAAAGTTTTAGTCGTTATAGATAAAGAAATATACAATAGTTTTAAACTTGTTTAAAACTAAAAAGAAAAATGCTGTCTAATATTAGGCAGCATTTTTGTCCATTTACTATTTATATTATTTTTATATAGCTCTTAATTCTCTGATTCTTCACTCCAAGGAAGTTCATCAATTATTTGTTTTGCTTGTTCATACATGGAATTTGCTACTAATATATCTGTTCTAAACATGGAACCTCCTGCGATGACCCTCATATATCCTCCTACACCATAATCTCTTATAATATATGGGATGTCTACATCCTCTAGAAGATTTTTAATTAATTCTAATTCATAATTATTGGTAATTGTTTTGAGTAATACAAGTTCAAATTCATCTTCTTGCTTTTCTTCTTCTGAATCATCCTTTTTCCAAAACATACAAAGACCTCCAATTCTAGTAAAATAATTATCTTAGATATATTTTATCATATTTTATGTGAAATATCATTTTTTGCTTTTAAGCCTTTTCTTATAGTATCTTGAATAACAGGACTGCAACATTTGCCTAAGGGATTATTCTTTTCACAATTTGCATTTTTCATTGCCCCAGTAAGACCTATAATATCCTTCATATTTTTTGCATCTTCATAAAGTACTGCATCTATAATTTGCTTTTCTGTCACATGATTACAATAGCATATATATTTCGGAGCAGCGTCTTTTTTAAACCAAATAGGAGTTTTCATATCTTGAATTTTATATATTTCATTTCCAGCTTCAGTAAAATAAACTACATCACAATCTTCCTTTAAGCAAATATAATATTCCTCTTCATTAATTTTATCCTTTAAAGGATCTATTACAAAGTGCTTAACTGCTCTATAACCAACACCTTCAGTAGTGCCTTTACAAATAGGACAATATATATTTTTATCTACTGTACCAGTAGATTCATTTTCATTTTTTCAACATGAATTATTTTTTATTTCATTTTCCATTTTAATGCCTCCAATAATTTATACCTAAACCGATTAATTAGTAGACTAGTATTAAACCATCCCTATAGTCTATATCATAACATAAATGTTATGATATTACATTTTGTTATTAATTGTACAAATCAAAAATCATTTTATATGCAATTATACTTGACACCTTTACTACTAGGTAGTGCAATGTAGTTGCTAATAGGTGGTGCAAGGTAGGTGTTGAAATGATTGATAAATCACAATTAATGCGAGGAACACTTGAGGGATGTATAGTTAAAATAATTAGCAAAGAAGAAACATATGGATATGAGATAGTGACCAGACTGCAAGAATTTGGTTTCTCTGATGTAAAAGAGGGCTCTACTTATCCTATTCTGGTAAGATTAGAGAAGCGGAAAATAATATCATCTATTTACAAAGAATCTCCACTGGGCCCAAAGAGAAAATATTACTTTTTAACTTCTATTGGAGAAAAATTCTTAAAGGAATTTGAAGATGCATGGAAAGATGTAAGAGAAGCCGTAGATAGTATTTTAAAGGAGGATTGAGACATGTTTAAAAATGAAGTAAGTATTTTACAAGACTTGATTTAAGGATAAAACCCATAAATAAACAAATTATATTTATGGGTTTTTATAATTTTTTAGAATGAAGAGCTGTATAAATTAGTTGACCGTTTATATGTTCTGATTTCATTAGTTCAATTGAAGAAACTTTTATTCGAATTTTACCTAAAGGTTTCACATATTGGTCTAGATCTACACTTTCTTCTAGAACTACCTTACGCCCAATAGTAATATGTGGCGTATATGGTCTATCTTCTAGCTTAAAGCCTTTATCCCTAAGCATATTGTGTAATTCTTTCTGAAGTTCTAAAAGTCTTTTACTTTTTTTAAAACCAATCCAATAAATATTTCCCCTTCTTTTATTAAAATATCCAATATTAAATGGTTTTAATGAAAAAGCTCTAGTAGATACTTTATTCATAATGTTTATTATATCCCCTACTTTATCTTCAGAAATATCTCCAAAGAATTCAAGAGTTAAATGCAAATGATCTTTCTTTACAAATTTGCCTTTAATAGACGAAAGTTTTAAACCCTCTATAATATCTTGAATTTCATATCTAACACCCTTTTTAAAGTTTATAGCTATAAATAGTCTCATATCTTCACCTATAACCAATTTTTCTTTCTAAAATATCTTAGCATAAATCCAGTTAGTATAGCAGAAATTACCCAAAAGCTGGCATATCCATATCTCCAATTTAATTCAGGTAAATACTTAAAGTTCATTCCATATACTCCGGCTACAAAAGTTAAGGGTATAAAGATTGTGGAAAATATGGTTAGTACCTTCATTATATCATTGGTTTTGTTACTTATACTGGTTAGATAAGTATCCATTAATCCAGAACAAATTTCTCTGTAGGTTTCTACAATATCTATCATTTGGATAATATGATCATAGATATCTCTAAAGTAATATATAGTCTTACCATCTATTAAATCGTAATCATTTTTAGATAAACTATTAATTGTATTTCTCATAGGCCAAAGTGTTTTTCTTATATATATTAAATCTCTCTTTAAATTATATATTTCTTCTAATATTTCTTTCTGAGGATTTAATAATACTACATCTTCTACCTGG
>CAYZDC010000072.1:0-9009 GCA_964477045.1 uncultured Tissierellaceae bacterium
CCAAAAAAGGTGTTCCTCTATTTATGGGAACACCTTTTTCTATTACATTTAATTATACAACTTCGTCTTCTAATGTATAAATTACTCCGTCTCTTGCTAACATATGCATTTCAGGTATAGTTAATCCTTCTAGTCCAAGTCTGTCAGCGGTTCTTCCTTCTTTTCTGAAGTCTCTTCCTGTCATCATTTGAGCTATATTTATTATTGAAGATATAGCTGGAGTTTTCATTCCAATGGCTCGACCAATAGACTCCATAGGTACTAGACTATATGGAACATCTTCATATATATATCTGCTATATAAGTTAGCTGGTGCTTGTAGTCCCATGTATGCAGGATTATTTTGTATAGCTTCATAAAGTGAGTCCCCATCTGCATCATAAGTATTCAATAACCAATCTTTAGCTGATATGGTATCTATTTGTAATCTTCTTCCTATTGCCATTCTTTCTGCATCCATTTGTTCTAAAACAGATCCTATAGAAGGGGTTATTCCTTCAATGTAATATTCAAAAGGGCATCCTCGTTCAATATGACCACTATTTAAAACAGTAGGTCCTGGATGAAATATTGCTCCGTAGTTATTTATACTTGTTTCTAATACATCTTTAGCTCCGATAAATTGCGGATATGGTTTGTTTAAAAGGTTTAATACGTAGTTTGTCTTTGTGGCTGGTATTGCTGCTAGGGTTACTTCTGCTTTTGATTTAAATATATGAGCACTTGTGAGAGAAGTTGCTCTTGCTGCATAAATAAAGGTTTGTGCTTCAGCTACTATAACATTGTTTCTTTTTCTTTCTCTGAGCAGTGTTTCGTAAACATTTAATGCCCCACCTGTTCTACCAGGATTTAATACTATTATTTGACCATCTTTTAGATATGGTGCCATTTCTTTTGCCAGTAAATAGTGTCCTATGGCTGGTATTGTAACCATTATTACATCTACATCTCTGATAGCTTCTTCTATATTACTTGTTGCTTTATTTAATATTCCAGCACCATTTTCTTCACCTGTTATGGTGATAACTGGATTTTCAATTAGTGGAAGGATCTTTTCTAGTGTTCTATTATATAGGTTAACACTATATCCTATCATTGATAGATAGCCTGCCATAGCTAATCCACCATTCCCTGCGCCGATAACGCAAAAAGTCGTCTTTTTCATATTATCATCCTTTCTTTGTTAAAATAATAATAATATAACGTAAAATGAAATTTTTGGGGTACAAAAAAGACCATGGGGTTCCACAGTCCTGATATCAGCACGATATAACTCCCCTGTTCGCTTACGAGGTTAGCTGTCGGGTTCGGGCTAGAGGTATTGCCCGTCCTAAAAAGGATTCACCCCAAAAAATTGGTTCCCCCGCTTCTTATAAGAATTCAGCGATTATATGTTTTACATTAATATTAGGTATAATTCATCTATATAAGTATAACATATTTTTTCAGAGTTTACAAGCCCGCTTTACAAAGTTACCAAATTAATATAAGATAAAGTTAATGAAAATATAAGAGGTGATTTCTTGTTAAATTTTGAATCGAAATTAAGTGAATATGCTGAACTAGTTGTAAAGGTTGGAATTAATTTGCAAAGTGGCCAATCCCTAGTTATTAGTTCACCTGTAGAAGCAGCAGACTTTGTTAGAGCTGTAGCAAAACATGCCTATGAGCTGGGAGCAAAAGAAGTTCATGTAAACTGGAATGATGATGTATTAACAAAATTGAAATATGAAAATTCTCCTATGGAAGTATTTGAAAACTTTCCATTATGGTATGTAGAAGGTATGGAAGAGTATGCAAAAGATGGAGCAGGGTTTATTTCAATACATGCCCAAGATCCTTATTTGTTAAAGGATGCTGATCCTAAAAAAATTGCTGCATTTAATATTTCTTCATCTAAAGCTCTAAAAGAATTTAGAAATTATACAATGAATGATATTAATTCATGGTGTGTAGTAGCTGTTCCAACTAAAAATTGGGCAATGCGTGTATTTCCAAATGTATCAGAAGATGTTGCCATGGAGCAGTTATGGGATGCAATATTTAATGCTACCCGTATGGATTTAATAGATCCTACTCTTGCATGGAAAGATCATATTGATACTCTTGTTGAAAAAGGTAATGTATTAAACCAAAAAAGATTTAAATATCTTCATTATACCTCTTCAAATGGAACTGATTTAAAAGTAGAATTACCAAAGGATCATATTTGGGTATCAGGAGGATCTACTAATTCTAAAGGGGTTTATTTCGTAGCTAATATGCCTACTGAAGAGGTATTTACACTTCCACTTAAGACTGGAGTAAATGGAGTTGTTTATAGTACAAAGCCACTTAACTATGGTGGAAAATTAATCAATAATTTTAAATTGGAATTTAAAGAAGGAAAAGTTGTAGATTACCATGCAGAAGTTGGACAAGATACACTTCATGACTTGCTCCATATTGATGAAGGAGCAAAATATTTAGGTGAAGTTGCCTTAGTTCCTTTTACATCTCCAATATCAAATTCTAATATTATATTTATGAATACATTGTTTGATGAAAATGCATCTTGTCATTTTGCATTGGGCAAAGCTTATCCAACTAATATTAAAGGCGGAGAGCATATGTCTGAAGAAGAATTGGAAAGTGCTGGTGTCAATGATTCATTAACTCATGTAGACTTTATGATAGGATCTAGTGATACTGATATTCTTGGAGAAACACATAGTGGTGAAAAAATACAAGTATTTAAAAATGGAGAATGGGCAATTTAATTGCCTACTCTCCATTTTTTTAATTTAATATATAGCCTTTCTTTTCTCGGGCTATTTGTTTTGCTACTTTGACGCTTAGTTCCATTCCTTCGTTTCTAACTAAAAGAAAGGCTGCTAAGCTAGATAATATATCCGATATAGGATAGGATAACCAAACTCCCATGGCTCCCAAATTAAATACTGTTACTAATATAATAGATACAGGCAACATAATTATTAATTGTCTTAACACTGAAATTAATATTGAAGTCTTTGCCTTACCCATTGCTTGAAAATAAAATATTGATACATAATATATACTAATTAAAGGAAATACCGCAATCATAATTCTAAAGGCCTTTACAGATTCCTGTATAAGTGCTGTGTCTTTTATAAATATAGAGATCAGTTGGGGGGTAAATGTCATTCCAAATGCCCATAATACAATAGATGTTAAGAATGCATATAAGCCAGTTTTTTGCATTACGGATTTTAACCTAATAAAGTTTTTTGCACCCATATTATATGCTGCAATAGGTTGCATAGCAGCTGCTATTCCAAACATGGCAATAAATAAAAACATATATAATTTCGATATAATTCCAAGTACTATAATCCCTGTATCTCCAACTGTACGAAGTAACAGGTTATTTAAAACAGCCATAATTATTCCATCTTCTGCTTCTATTATAAATGCAGAAAGACCTACTAGTATAATTGGCAGTACAATCTTTTTATCTAAGTGAAAACCTGAAGGTATATTATATTGTTTTACTACTTTTCTATAATGATAAAAGGCATATGAAAACCCGATTACTTGAGAGGTAGCTGTTGCTATTGCTGCTCCCTGAACTCCCATATGTAGTCTTACAACTAATATATAGTCTAATATTATATTAAGTGTGGCTCCTATACTTGTGCTTATTATTGATATTTTACTATTTCCTAAAGATATCATTACATCTGATATAAATATGGTAAGACTTAAAAATGTACTTCCCAATATTATTGTTTGTAAATATACCTTTCCATAAGGTAATATTACACTACTAGCCCCTAAGAAAGTAAGTATTTCACTGCTAAATAATAGTACGATTATAGTTATTGGTATCATTAAGGTATAACTTAATGTGAAACCATTTTTAATGGTACTTCTAGCTTTTTCCAAATTACTTTGTCCACTACTTCTTGATAAAGCTGTGGCTGTTCCGATTGAGATTAGAACACTTAACGCTATTATTATCCTTTGTATAGGAAATACTACTACTAATGCTCCTATTCCATTTGGACCTACATTTCTACCTACAAATATGGTATCTACCATATTGTAAAGTTCTGATACTAACAAGGATAATATTATTGGAATAGAAAACCTTAACAGTAATTTACCAATTTTTTCTTCTCCAAATAACTTTCCACTTTTGCCCATAATAAAACCTCCATCATTCTAATAGCTATATTATCATGATGGAGATTTTATTTCATTCACTCTATTATGTACTATTATGGACGATTCCACGGTTTTTAAAATATCCACTTTTTCAAAAATCTAGTAATAGTACTTTATTTTCGGTTATTTATACACTATTCAGTAGAAACAGCACTGCCCCATTGGGTTTTACTGTAGTTAATACATTAAATACTATGGATTTTTTCCCATGATAAAAACTAATTCTTGGATGCACATACTCTTTCAATAAATCCCAGTGGTTATTATCTATACGCTCTGGAGATCCTAAGTAAGTCCATTTATCATAAACTGAGCCATAGTCTTTATTTAAATCAAATCTAGTTATCTGAAAGTCCCCTTTCATATTGTAAATATTAATTGAAATTTTTCTTTCTTTTAATTTATCTACTGGGTCCTTGGTATATATCCAATCTGGGTCTACTTCTATTGGGTTATAAAGTAGTATTTGATAACCCTTTTCTGATTTTGTTACAATATAGCCCTGACCTCTGTAAATCACTTCATCACCGAGTTGTGACAACAACATTAGAGCATAATAGGAGGGCTTATTTAAATAATTAGAAGTATAAAGCCCACTTCCACCAAAGAATGTGTCATTGCTTAATTCCGTATCTTTGGTTATTTCATCTATCATATTTAATACTATAGGATTTTCTATATGTGTATAATTATGAATTATATAAGGAATCATCTTAATAGTATCGTACTGAGGATTCAAATCTTCCTTTAAATAGCTAGGATTTAGTGGTTCTAAATCTACATTTAGCCATTGTTCTACATCTTCTTCATAAATAAAAGTAAAATTATCTATAAAGTCTTCTAATATATGCTTTTCAATTCCTTTACTGTTAATTATAGGTTTTAAATTTAAGTCTCTAATAAAATCTAAAATGTTTTCAACTCTAGTCCAATTTATAAATCTTTCATTTTTACCTCTATAAATATCCATATCCGCTGAAAATAACCTATTAATTATACAATATTCAAAGCCTATTTCTCCTTGGATTTCTTCTAGTATTCTTCTATTCTCTTCTTCTAAGAGCAAGGATATATCCCCTAAATTTATTATATTTGGTTTTTTAAACTCCATTATAGATTCTGTATCCAAGTCTACATCCATTTTTATAATTCTATTTTCATATTCAAATCTTTCATATTCTAATAGGAAATTAGTTAAATATGGTAGAGCTTCATTTATATCTAAATAATTTATTTTTTTCATCTGCTCTAATGCTTCATCACTTACTTTGTTTTCTTTTCTGTATTGCATAGGAGTAGTCTTATATTGCATTTTAAAGTGCTTGTTATAATATCTAACATGAGAAAATCCTACTTCTTCAGCTATTTCTGAAATATTTTTATCCGTATCCAATAGAAGTTTCACAGATTCTTCTACTCTTATTTGATTTAAGAATTCATTAAATCCATGGCCAAAAGTATCTTTTATTTTAAAAGATAGGTATTGAGAACTTAAAAATTCCTTGTCTGCTATATACTGAAGACTAACTTTATTCATATAATTATTGCTTAGATATTTAACTATTCTATGATACCTTTCTAAGAGGACTTCATCTTCCTTTAGGCTTTCTTCTTCATAAAACAAGTAGTGAAAGTTATTTAATAAATGATACATCATATCTAAAAGATGATCTTCTATTTCATCTTCGTAATCATCAAGCTTTGACAATGCCTCATAAAAAATTATACTGACAAATTTACGAAGTTCATCATACTTTTCTCCTTCTTGTTCGGTTTCATCTGGGAACTTAGTATAGAAGAAAATCTCTTTGGCATCATCATAATACTTCTCAAAAAAATTTGGGTCAATATTTATTATTAATACTAGATTATCCCCGTCATCTGATTTAATTCTATATACTTCATTGGCATTTATTATGTCAATTTCTCTTTCTTTTAAAGTATATACTTCATTTTCTATTCCTATCTCCAAACTACCTCTTAAAACAAATAAGATTTCAATAGAATCTTGCCAATGCAATGGATATTCCATTATATTGGCTAATGATATATTAATAGGAAGATCTTTTAAGTATTCTACATATTCTCGTCTCATATTAATCCCTTTCCTTTATTCCTTCTTAAAAAGCTAAATTTGGTTTCACTAGCTAATACAGATATAAATATTGCTATGCACCCTATTAAAAACCTTAGGGTAAATTGTTCTTTTAAAAATATCAAAGCAAAAATACTTCCAAATACAGCTTCTAAGCTTAATATAATTGCTGCATGTGTAGATGTTGTATGATTTTGGGCTATATTTTGTATTAAAAATGCTACCATGGTTCCAAATACTCCTAAATAAAGTATAGGAAATATAGAAGAAGTTGAAATTTTAGCTATTCTAGGTTCAAATAAAAATGCAAACACAAATGATAATACTGCTGCAGTTCCTAGTTGGATAACTGATATTACAAAGGGATCTACATCTTTAGCAAAGTAGCCAACAGATACTATATGGGCAGCGAAGCCTATGGCACATAAAAATGTTAAAAATTCACCATATCCTATGGTTAAATTTGTCTCCGAACTTAAGATACCAATACCTATAAAACACAAAATGGCACCAAAGAATTCAAATGCATCAGGTTTTTTCTTAGTTAATGCCCAATACATAAAAGGTACCATTACTACATTTGTTGCAGTAATAAAACCTTGTTTTCCTGCAGTGGTATACTTTAAACCTACAGTTTGAGTGGCAAAGCCAAAAAATAAAAATAGTCCAATTAGAATTCCAGCTTTTAATTCTTTTTTAGAGATCGTTTTTAGTTTTTTATAACTAATAAGACCTAGCAATACTGTTGATATTATAAATCTGAATCCTAATATGTAATAGGGTGTCATATTGTCTAAAGCATTTTTAGTTACAACAAATCCAGACCCCCAAATAATTGCAACAATCAATAATGATAAGTCTGCATATAACAATTTCTTGTTTTCCATATATCCTCCAATGAAAAAGTTTAATATATTTGTTTTAATGGTATAATTATATCAAAGTATAAGGGTGATTGATATGAAAACAAGTATTTTAAAGTTAATAGAAAAAATAGATCACAGGCTTGTTCAGTCTAAGGATTATTTTCATATACCTAATTCTGAAATAGGTTTACTTTACATTAATTTAAAAACTTATAAAAACCAGGACTTGATACTTCCTAATGGAGAAAGGATAAAAAATGGTAGCTTAATTGGGGAAATCCATGTAGACAATGAAAAGATTAAAAATATGAATTTAGGCTTTAGAGATATATTGAGGTCTTTAAAAGATGAATTGGACTGCCTAGCACAAGCTTTAGAAACAGATCCTAGATTGTATAATGTTTCTGGGTTTTACGGAAGAACAATACTTTATTCTCTTTTAAAAAGAGAAGGTTTTATTATCCTAGAACTAGATAGAAGCCTAAAAATTAGAATAGTAGAAATTTGGACAAAATTACTTAGGCTGGTTTACAGCCAAAATACTATCAGGCAATCTGATAGGCAAGTCAAAGAGTTTTGGATAACTAGAGAAAGTTTATTAAAGAGAAAAATCTCATAAATTCCAAAACCAGGCCATTATTTGGCCTGGTTTTGTTTATTCTATAATTTAATCATCAAATTCTTCTCTATGATGAAGGCCTATTAAGTCAGTTACAGGCACTGAAAATATAATTCCTGTACCTGGTTTTTTTAAATTACCAGCTACTACTATAGCATCCATTATCTCTTTATACTTTTCTTTGGAAGATAAAATTAAGATCATTTCTTTTGAGGATTCTATATGCACATTTAAAAACTTCTTTGCTTCTGATTCTCCAGTCCCTCGACCGTAAAATATACTGGCACCTGTTGCCCCAGCTAGCTTTGCTTTTTCTACTATTTTGTCTGCTTTTCCTCTTTCAATAATAGTTACTATGCATTTAACATCAAACATATTAATCCTCCTTAGAATTTAGTCAATATCCCTAATATCAATACTGTTACCATTGCTCCTATGGAAGTTAATCCGATTACTCCAAATCCAGACATTAGGGGGTCTGCTCCTTCTATTATACTGGCCAAGCCTACGGCTAAGGCCATATTTAAGGGTATGTTTACAGGTCCTGTAGTAGCACTGGCTGAGTCCATAGCTATTGATACAAATGGTTCTGGCGTAAAATAAGCCAAAACTATTACCAATAAAAGTAATGGAATTATTATCTTTACATAAGGAATATTAAGAATTATTTTCAACATACCTATTACCATTCCCGTTCCAAATCCTATTGCTACACCATGAATCAGCAACCTTTGAGAAATAACACCTACAGATAACTCCTCTACTTCCATGGCTAAGGCTTTCAATGCAGGCTCCACTAATGTTCCAAAATAGCCTATTATAAAAGCTATTAAAACTATTGCCCATTTTCTATCTAATACATATAGGTTTCGACCTACAGAGTCTCCCAATGGCAATAAAGTCATAGTAGTTCCTTTTAAAAATAAGTGCAATCCTAATACTGCAAATACAAATCCTGCTAACATTTGCTTTACATCATTAATTGGCCTTTTTAATATAACAACTTGTATAAATGCTAAAATGGCAGTTAAGGGTATAATGCTTTTAGCAGTACCCCACAATGGAGCCAAACTTTCAATGAACCTCATAATTTTTCACTCCTAACTATTATAATCTCTTATATTATATTCTATATTGTCCTAAGTTACAAACACTCTATTTAAGGGTATTAAATATTAAAGCTTCAAAATAAAACTATGTTAGGTGTGTTGTTATGAAAAAAGTATTAATTTATAGTACTA
>CAYZDC010000073.1:0-8994 GCA_964477045.1 uncultured Tissierellaceae bacterium
GTTAGGCACGCCGCCAGCGTTCGTCCTGAGCCAGGATCAAACTCTCATTTAAAAACTCAAGTTTGCCTGTGTTGCTCAATTATTTGCTGACTTCATTTTGTTTCATTGTGTTTCTTAATTCAAAGTATCTCACACTATTTAATTAACAAAGTTCAATGTTCCTCGCTGGGAACTTATTCAGTATAGCACAAGCTGAATATTAATGTCAACACTTATTTAGTAAAAGATTTTTAACTATATTTGATAAAAATTATTGGTGCTGACAATTAATAACTATACATTGTTTAATAGCTTTTGTCAACTGATAAAATTGATATAATTTAGAAATAAGTATGTTAATTGTTTATACTTTTTATATTATTAGCATATGAAAAAATTACAGCTTGGACTCTGTCTTCAACTTCAATCTTTTTAAACAAATTAGTAATATGATTTTTTACAGTTTTTTCACTTATAAATAGTCTTTCTCCAATTTCCTTATTATTGTAACCAGTTGATATTAAAAGGAGTATCTCATACTCACGTTTGGATAGTAAATCAATCTTTTCTAAATTATGATCAGGAGTTAATTTAACTTTTGAGACTTGTGTTAATACTCTAGCCAGTGAAGGTTGCAGGTAATTTCTTCCGCTATCTATTTCTCTTATTGCAATAATCAAATTCTTAGAAGTTGAAGTTTTTTGGATAAAACCTTTTGCACCTATTTTAATTGCTTCTATAATATATTCCCGTTTAGCCTCAGAAGTAAGCATTATTACTTTGGTTTTTACACCTAAGTCTTTAATCTTCCTAAGTGCTTCCAATCCATTTGAATTAGGCATATTTATATCCATTAAAATAATATCCGGATTATATATTATAGCCATATTTACAGCTTCAATACCATCAACAGCTTCTGCTATTACTTTAATGTCGGATTCTCTTTCAAGTATTATTCTAGTTCCTTCTCTAAATAAATTATGGTCATCAACCAGCATGGTTTTAATTAGTTTTACACTCATAGGTCTATCCCCCTATTGCAAAAGACTACTAGTTTTTGGATTATACACTAATAGTCTCTTTGCCTACATAATTATTATAAGACAATCTTTAAATAAATTCAATTAATTAATTTATGGCTGCTTTCTCTTTCTAATAATTGAATTGGCAAGTTTATAGTTTGCTCTCCTTCTTCTTCATCATTTAATTTCTTAAGCAGACTTCTAATAGCCACTGCACCTAGATCATAATATGGTTCTCGGATAGTAGTAATGGTTGGTCTATAAATAGATGCCAGTGATATGTCACCATAACCTACTACAGAAATGTCCTCTGGTACTCTTATTCCCTTGTCATAAAAATAGTTTATTAATCCGATTGCTATTTCATCTTGACAACAAAAAATCGCCGTTATATCTTCTTCTTTTATTATTTTTTCTACCATAGGTCCTGAATAATAGCCATCATCAATACTTCGACCATCTATACTTAATACGTTAGGTTCTAATCCCCAGGATTTAATACTTTTTTCATATGCCTTGATCTTAAGTGATTCTATTGTAATTTCTTTATCTTTCTTTTGAGTTATATACAATACTCTTCTATGGTCCTTGCTATACAAATAATTCATCATAACTTCAGCTGCTTCATAGTTATCTATTGTTACAGTAGGAGATTTATCAATAGTATAATATTTATTTAAATATACAAATGGTAATTTAAATTCAGTTATTTGGTTTACTACTTCTTTATTATCTATTTCAGAAACTAAAATTATTCCTTCAGTTTGTTTTCTACGCAATAACTGCACAAATTTAATCTCTGTTTCTGCACTACCATAGCTGCTACAAAGCACAATGTCATAGTCATACATTCTGCCTACTTCTTCAATACCACGAACTATTTGGGCAACATAGCTATTTCCTATATCTCCTACTATTACCCCTATTAAATTAGATTTTTTAGTAACCAAACTTCTAGCTATTTCATTAGGTCTATATTCTAACTCCTCTATTGCTTTTAAAACTCTTCTTTTAGCTTCAGGGCTTACAGGTTTAGAATCATTAATTACCCTGGATACTGTTGAAATGGATACTTTTGCCATTTTTGCCACATCTTTAATGGTAGCTGCCAATTAAATCCCCTCACTTCTATAAATTACTTGCATATATGTTACATAAAAATTTTGTTAAATTAAAACTATTAAATTCAAATTCTTTTTCATCTAATGGTACTGAAATATATAATATACCTTTGACAACATTTTGCTTTGTTAGCGGAATGATCATTACTGATTGCCAATTAGGGACTCCTGTAATAGGTGATATACTTTCTATACCATCCCAGTCTATTAAAAAGTCTCCAATTTTCCTTTCAATTATATCATTTATTTTTTCCATATTAATAATTGGGGTTTTTACCCACTGACTATTTAATCTGATTCTACTACCATATGGTATAGCATTGCCCTCATCATCTATTAATAGTAAAGTTGCATATTCACCATCAATAGTATCTAAGGTTCTTCCTAAGAACAAATAAGTTTTTTCTTTAAATGATTTTTGTTCTATAGATAATTCTACCATATCTTGTATGGTTAATAAATTTCTATTATCTAGATTAGTATTGCCCGTTAAAACTCCTGCTAATTTATCAATTCTATTGTATGTGCCACTCATTTCTAAAGACCAGCAAGAAGTGCTGTTTTTATTTAAATAATTTTTTGAATAATATAAGGCTTGATCTGCCTTATTAATAAGCTCTTCTTTAACTTGACTATGGTTTGGATACTGAGATAGTCCTATACTGACTGTAATCTTTCTATTTATTCCAGGTATTTTCATTTGTTCAATATTTACTCTAATCTTTTCAGCTATTTCTTTGCCCAATATAACATTTGAATCATTTAATAATACTATAAATTCTTCTCCCCCATATCTACCAACTAAATCTGTTTTCCTAATAGAATCCTTTATAGTTTTTGCTACTTCAGCCAATACTTCATCACCTTTTAGATGTCCATAAGTATCATTTACACTTTTAAAATTATCAATATCCAACATTAAAATAGTAAAACTCTCATTGGTTTTATCCAAATTACTCAATATTTCAGTAAATCTTTGTTCAAAATATTTTCTAGTAAATATATTTGTTAATTTATCTACACTAGAAATTAAGGTTAAATTATTATTTTCAATATTTAAATAAAGCAAATACGACAAGCTGTTTATTAGCTTTAGCCTATCCAAATCAAATCTATTTAAGGAACTTTGGGTTTCTAAATATATATAGCCTTTATTGTTTTGATTTGCCGAATAAACTCTTTTCCTTCTATCTTTTGCTACCTTATTGCTTTGTATAGGAATATTTATTGGTACACAAATAATACCTATAGAGTCACTTTGAAAATAATGTACAAATCTATTTTTATTGGTATCTTCAAAGTTCTTATTTAATAATAATCCTAAATTATTTTTATTAGATTGAATTACAATGTTCTCATTTGGTAAATCATTATCATCCTTTACTAAACTAGCAATTGAAATATAGGTACTTGAATTCTCATCAAATTTTAATATATGTCCTCTATTTGCTATAGTTATATAACTCATGTAGTTTAAAATTAGGTCTATATTTTTGTCAAAGTCTTTAGTGAGATTAGATACCATGGTTTCTAATGAGTCCATGGTCTTAATTTGACTTTCACTATGAAATATTTCATGAACTATCTTATTAGGTAAAGATTCCATCAATTTACTCAAATCACAAAGAGTTTCCAATTGATATTCCCAGTTATTTTTTAGTATCTTTTGTAATCCTTCAGTGATACTTTCTTTGATGATAATGCTATCTCTAGTTTTTATATATTGGTCAAAAAGACAGACTTTAGGTATTTTTCCCCCTGACAAATATATTAAGTCCAAAGCTTTTAATAAGTGCTTTGTTGATTTTAGGTAATTCTTCTTCCCGAAATACTCTTTTCCCAAAGTGGTATATATATATTGTCTGATAACACTTTGTTGTAAGTGATGATCTTCTTCAATATAAATTTCTATTTTTTCTAAGCCATTTTCTTTATCTTCTTTTAGATAATCAAAACATTTGCGTAACTGCTCATTAATAGAATCATTTAATTGAACTTTAGTTTCATCATAAAGTTTCAACAATTTATTACTAAAATCTGTTTCTTCTGTTAAATAAAGTAATATTGATAAATAAAGCAAAAACTTTTGCCTATCATAATATAATTTTGCTTCTGTAAGCTCTTCAATTAAGTTATCTACTTCCTGCTGGTTTATCTTTAGTGTTCCCATGTATTCAACAAAGACTATTTTGATTTTAGCACGTAGATAATCCCTTATATTATATCCTTTGCAAGCCTTTAGCACCTTAGAAAAATATTCAATGGCTAAATCTGGCTTTCCAAATGCTTCATAGTATTCACCTAAGAACATATTGTACTGGGTTAAGATTTCTATTTTATTTATAGGATTTTTTTTGTACTCATTTTCCAAGAAAATAAAACAATCATATACTTTATCCATCATATTATAGCTAAGATAAAGTAAGCCTAAATTTGCATTAGCTAGAAATATCATATTATAATCGCCAATTTTTATTGCGCCTTTTCGAGATTCTTCAAAGAGTTCTAGTGCCCTATCCATATCCCCAGAGTTTTTGTATAACTCTCCTAAATTATTTAAAAAGATTATTGAAATTTCTGTAAATCCATATAAATTTGCTATTTCTAGACCTCTTTTATAATAATACAGGGCCATATCTATGTTCCCATGATTTAGAGAATAAATTTCTGCTAAATTATTCATAGGTTTTGTAGCCTCTAGCATATTATTGCAATCAATTGAATGTTCTATACTTTCTTTATAATAAGAAATTGCAACTTCTGTATTTCCTTCCAAATTGTTAGCAATTCCAAATAGGTTGTATATAGTCCCTAAATACTTTTCATTATGGGATAAATCGGATAATTCTTTTGCTTCATTTAATAAATTTTCTATATAATGTAGTTCCTTATTATCCAATAATATTCTGCATTTAATTATCTGAGCATTTATTATTCCTTCAGTTATATTATTATCTCTAGATATATTTTCAACTCTTATTGCAATTTCATAAGCCTTTTGTACATTGTTTTCTCTCAAATACTCTGAAGATTTATAAACCATTGCTTTTATTTGAAACCCTACATTCTCTTGTAAGTTTGATAGTTCTGTAAGCTCACTTAAGTATTTAGCTGATTTTTCAATATTACCTTTAACAGAATAGATATCAACTAATCTATCAAGCAAAATTAATTTGTTCCTATCTTTAGTATCCTGAATTATTTTGTAGGCTTCTTCACATAAATATATGGATTGATCACCATATTTATTTTCTAACTTATCCCATTCTTTAAATATGAACCTTAGTGCTTTTTCCTTGTCTTTACCCTTAACTAAATGTAGAACTAATTCTTCCAAAACCAGGCTAGAATTTTCTCCATACTCATCCATTATAACTTTTGCAACCTTGTTATGAAGAAATTCTTTTTCATCATTATTTATACGAGAATATATTATTCTTTGCCATCCATTAGGTGTTATTCCATAACTATAGTCATCATACTTCTCTATAAATCTTTCAGCTATTAAGTTATCTAGTATTATCTCTACATAAGACCTATCCATTTCCAATATTTTGATCAATAGTTCCTTGGTAAATCTTTCACTAAAAATTGAAATAGCTTTTAATACTTCTAATTCATCTTTTTTTATCCTATTTAATTGTTCTTCTATTGCTTTATTAATATTAGTTGGAATAGGCAAAATAGAATAGTCCTCTGTCTTTAAACTCCAATGTCCTCCATCGTTTATATATAGTTCCCCTTTATTAAACAAGTATTTAATTATATATTCTAAGTACAAAGGATTGCCCTGGCTTCCCTTAAAAAGTATGGATGAAAATCTTTTTGGAATATAAGAGATTCCTAAAATAGATTTAGTCAATTTACCTATATCTTCTTCATTTAATTTTTCAAGTTTCAAATCTATAACAGTGTTATATGACTTCCATCTATTTAAAGTTTCTGAAATAATAGTGTTTTCATTTTCATATATTTTTTCCAATCCTATAATAATAGATAATTCATTATTATCATTATTAGAAATAATATAGTCTAAAACAGATATAAAATCATCTTTGGCCTTATGGAAGTTATCTATTATTATGTAAATCTTTTTATTTTTAGAGATGTCTTTGAAGTAGTTTGCTATTCTATTTAAAAGTTTAAACTTTTCAACTTTAAAATTCAAAACTTTATTATCTACTAATCCATCATCATCCTGTAGTATTAAATTAAAATCTTCATTGTATTTATTCAATATTTCACTTGGGGTATTTTTAAAAGTTTCCTTTAATAAACTAACAATATTTGAATCGCTATTCATGCTGTTTTCTTTTATTTCTATAAAGTAAGTTTGCAAACCATTAATTTTTAGTTTATAGAATAATTCATGTAACAACTTGGTTTTTCCATCACCTACATCCCCAGAAATTATTGCCAAGTCATAATTTTTATCTCTTTTATTATAATTTGAATCTAATGGCAATAATCTTTGGATCTCTTTATCTCTACCTACAATTTTAGTTTTGGAATAAAAATTTTTCCTTTCTTCTAATAAATCATAGGTATAATTTAAATTAAAAAATTCTATAATATTATCTATATGAGTCCTTAAGTTTATATTTCTTAAGCTTGGCTCTTTATTGGTTAGATTATTAATTATATTTGTTAAAAACAAGATCTGACTATCATCTAAATTAAAATGTTCCTTGTATTCTAGAACAGCTGCATCTACTAAATGGTCTTTTAGTAAAAGATGTTTCATCATCATTCCTAAAGAATAGTAGTCTGCTTTATTATCATTATTGTTAATATTATTAAAACTTTCTGGTGCTGTGAATCCTTCTATGGAGTCATCGTAGTAGCAATTTATCTTATACTCTGAAATAGTAGATAAATCAACTATTTTCACCTGCTTATCATGTGAATAAAAGGTAGTTGTAGGGTTTAAATATTTATAAACAAATCCACGAAAATGAAGAAAATCTATTACGCTCATAAGGTCTAAAATTACTATTAGTGCTTCTTCCAAGGTAAAGGATAGTTCTAAAGATCTATAAACAGGTCTCTCTAAATATTCTGCAGTAGTATAATAGAAAGGGGCATTATTTCTTTTTAGATTCAAGGATTCCACCAAATTAAAAGAATAGCTTTGTAAAAGACTCTTATGTTTAATTTGACTTATTTCTATAAAGTTCTCTATATAATATTTAACTACATTAATGTTTTTATCAAATTCATAAAGTTTAAGAAGGGATTTTTTATTGTTGTTAGCTAAATCTAAAGCCAAATAACCCTCTTCAAATTCTTCAGTTATAATCAATTCTTTTATTTTAAATCTATTGTTTATAAGTTTCAACTCACTACCCCCTTATAAATTGTAATTTATTTAAGATTCGTCATTCATTGCAATATACAATTCATACAAGCCACTACTAAGAGCTTCCTTTTGTTCCTTATCAAAGTTACTTAATTTTAGTTGTAAAAATTTTCTTCTCTTATCTAAAACTTTTTCTAGAATATCAAAACCCTTAGGAAGTACTTCTACTCTTACAACTCTTTTATCCTCAGTATCTTTTTTTCTTATTACTAAGTCCGTTTTTTCCATTCTTCCTACAAGGTCAGTTATAGTACTGCAGGCAAGAGACATTTTTTGACTTAATTCTCCAATAGTCATATTTCCATTGTTTATTAATATTTGAAGAGCTGTAAATTGAGGAGAAGTAATATTGAAATCATTCAATATTTCTCTACCTTTTATTCTTATTATATAATCAACTTTTCTCAAATATTTTTCTATTTCAGTTACATGATTGCAATCCTTTATATCACTCATATCTAACCCTCCTTATTGTGATTTAAATAAATATAGTGAAACCTTTAGACATAACTGAGAAGGTGGCTGGAAGCTTTCCTCCATATTCTCCATCTACATCTATGACTATCTCTTCCTTATCTGATTTTACTATGAGTTTTTTAGTTTTAAAATACTTTACATTAGAATGATTAATGTGATCACCTTTTAGCACATTAAAGAAAATATTTGCTAAATCGGATACATTTGATTTTTTAATAATTAAAACATCTAGCATCCCATCTAAAACATCTGCATGTGGGGCTAGTTTTTTAAATCCACCAATAGAAGAACTATTAGATATTAAAAATAGCAATGTATCTGTAACCTCTGTATACTCATCACTTTCAAAAGATAGCCTTATTGGTTCTAAATTTTCAGTTGTTAATTCTCTAACTCCTTCAAAGTAATAGGCCATTCTACCTAATATGGCTTTCATCTCTGTGTTTACTAAATATCCTACATTTGCAAATAGTCCAGCTGCTGCTACATTTACAAAATAATCCTCATTTACCTTTCCTAAGTCTACTTCTACTAATTCTTCTCTTTTTATCATATCAAAAAAATCATCTATGTTCCTAGGTATATTCATATGATTTGCAAAATCATTTACTGTTCCAGAGGCTAGTATAGCAATGGGTAATTTATTTTCACTAAGAGCAATTCCTGTTACTACTTCATTTACTGTTCCATCCCCACCACAAGCCACTATCATATCCCAATCTTCTGTACAGGTTTTTATAGTTTCATTTTTTGCATCATCTTTTTCTTCAGTAAAGTATTTACCTACAATGTAGCCATCATCTAATAGTAGCTTACTTAAATAATCAATCTTTCTTTCTACCAATTGTCTTCCAGAAGAAGGATTAATAATTATTTTAACTCTTTTCATTCATATATCGACCTCTCAGGTTATATTTTAAAATTCTATATATATTCATAGTATAACAGTAGTTTAACCTAATTCCAATCATATTATAATATAAAAATAAAAGGACTCAAAATTTGAGTCCTACCTTTTGTTTAAAGCATTTTTAAC
>CAYZDC010000074.1:0-8783 GCA_964477045.1 uncultured Tissierellaceae bacterium
ATATTAGAAGGATCTGATTTAGTAATGGATGGTTTGGATTCTATTAGCGGTAAAGTAGCTTTAGAAAAGCTATGTGACAAAATGAACTTACCTTTGGTTCACGGAGCAATAAGTGGATATTTTGGTCAAGTAGCACTATCAACTCAACCCAATAGAATAGTTTCTACAGTCTATGGTGATACTGAAGACTATGAAAATACATTAGGGAATTTGCCTATGACATGTATGGTAACTGCGTCTTTACAGTGTAACCTGGCTTTGAAATATTTATTTAAAGAAAAAATTGAAGATGCATTAATATTTGTAGATGTAAAAGATATGAGTATTGATAGAATAAAAATAAATTAATTAAAGGTCAGATTTCCTAATCTGACCTTTAATTTATATCTCTACTTTTTTATCGATTAAATAGCTAGTTGCAAAGAATGTTCCTATGGCAACTAAAATGGTAAATATCATTGAGCTTATATTATATCCTACTGAAAGTGGATCACCGAACATAACTCCTTTAACGATCTTGACTTTTTCTATATCAAAATAATATGGGAACAAGCCTCCCACTTTTAATGTTGCATAACTCACAAGGGCGCTGAATATTAAAAACAATATAAACCACAGGCCACCAATCTTCTTGTTTTTTATACTAACTTTGCTCAGTGTAATTGAAAAATAAATCAATAATAAGCTTGAAGTAGATGATATAAAACTAGTAAGGCCCATGGTTAATTCTATATTAGATGGAATAATAGTATATATTTCCTTAAATCCTTCTATCCACCTAGTTCCAAATAAAACTGTTCCTAATAATAAATTATATACTACTACAGTTAAACCAATAGCAAATGTCCACACTAGGGCTGTCAATAACTTAGTCCCAACAATTTGCTTACCTGATATAGGTAAGGCAAAAGTTAAATATCCTCTATCATCATACAATTCTTTTCTAAATGAACTTACAATATAAAAGAAAGCTGTTACAAATGCACCAAATATTACTAATCCTAATACTACTGGTAATAAAACTGGAAACCCTTCAAGATCGCCTTTCAATCCTCTTAAGGCTGACAATTGTAGTCCTGTAGATGCTCCTAATACAGCAAGCACTAGCATCATAATAAACCTATAAGTACCTCTAATTTCATATTTCATAAATTTTAACATTTTATCCCTCCTATCCAAATATTTCTTTAAATAAACTATCAATTTTCATAGAATGCTCTTCTCTTAATTCATCTGCGTTTCCTTGTAGGGCTATTTCCCCTTCTTTTAGGAATACCACGTCATCAAATAAATTTTCCATATCTCGAACCAAGTGAGTGGTTATAATCATTGAGCTTTCTTTACTGTAGTTATTTATTATTGCATCTAAGATCTGGTCCCTTGCCACTGGATCTACTCCTGCTATAGGTTCATCTAGTATATAGACCTTGGCTCGTCTTGAAAGTACTAAAGTTAAGTTTAGCTTTTCTTGCATACCTTTAGAGAGTTCTTTTACTTTCATCGTTTTTTCTAATTTCATAAATCTCAATAATTCATCTGCTCTATTTTCATCAAAATCCTGGAAGAAATCTTTATACATATTTATTGCATCAGATATTTTCATCCAATCATATAAGAAGTTTCTATCAGGCAAATAGGATACCATTGCTTTTGTATATACACCTGGGATTTTTCCATCTATTGTAACCTGTCCTTTTGATTGTCGCAATATACCTGCTAATATTTTAATCAGTGTGGTCTTGCCACTTCCGTTTGGCCCTAATATACCAACCACTTTTCCTTCTTCTATATTTAAGCTTATATTATTTAATGCTTTTTTATTTGAATAACTTTTACTAAGATTTTGAATTTCAATTATGTTCACCATTAGAAGCCCTCCTTTTCTTTATTTTGGATAAATTCTGTAATTTGCTCTAAATTGAAACCTAAAGATTTCATTTCTAATACAAAGGTTTTGACTATATTAGAAGCCATATCTTTCTTGAGATTACTTATAATTTCTATATCTTCTGTTACAAATGTGCCCATTCCTCTTTGAGTATAAACTAAATCTTCCCTTTCTAACTCTTGATAAGATCTTTGAACAGTGTTGGGGTTTACCTTTAATTCTCCGGATAACTCTCGAACTGATGGCAACTTGTCTCCCCCCTTTAATTCCATTGTAATTATTTTTCTTTTTATATATTCTATAATTTGAATATATATTGGTAAATTTCATCACCGCACCTCCTTGGTTGTATTGGCGTATTAATTACATAGTACACTAATATTGTATAAGTGTCAAGGGTTTTTTACAAAAAGAAGGGGCGGCCAAAGGCACGCCCCTACCTAAAAAAGATTAAGGTGGACAATTTGGTCCGCCTTAATCTTTTTCTTCAAATCCAGTGATAATCTCTCTATAACTTTCTGCTGCATACTGCCTACCATAGTCTGTAAGTAGTATTGTATTGTCTTGGATAAAAATTTTATTTCGCTCTTTTAAATCTTTTATTATTTTACTTAAGAAATCATCTTTCCAGTTCAAATGATCTTGAATAGTATTTATTCCACATTCAAAGCATTCATTGTCATCTCCCTCATGATTGTATATATGGAATAAAAGCGATTTCTCTGCAAAGTCCAGCTTTTGAAACTCTCTTCTTCTTATGGTAGTTACCAAACCTTTTTTAGGAGCAAAAACAAATACCAAAGCAAATATTATCCCTGTCATTAATGCCATTGAGCCTGATATGGATACATCAAAGAAATGTGCAAATTGATAGCCAAGAATTCCATTAACCCCTCCTACTCCAGCACTTATAAATATCAAGTGCTTTAAATCATCAGTTAAAAGATAGGCTGTAACTGGTGGTCCTATCATAAATGCTATTACTAGTATTGATCCTACGGATTCAAATGCACCTACTGCAGTAATAGATACCACTGTCATTAAACTATAATGAATAAGAGTAGGTACAAAGCCTAATACTGCTGCTAGGGCTGGGTCAAATGTTACTATTTTAAGTTCTTTAAAGAACAGGGTTATAAATAATATATTTAAAATGAGAATTATTCCCATGGAATACAAAGCTTTTGGTCCTATATCTCTGCCCATTACTACCATTCTATTAAAGGGAGCAAATGCAAGCTCTCCTAATAATACTGAATCTGTATCCAAGTGAACTGAACCTGCATACTTTGATATTATTATTATGGCTATAGAGAAAAGTAATGGAAAAACAATTCCGATTGCGGAATCTTCCGATACTAATTTAGTGCTATTTAACATTTCTGTTAAGAATACAGTTATAACTCCCATTATAGCTGCTCCAACTATTAATAATGGGGATGTAAGACTATTTGTAGCAAAAAATGCTATTACAATTCCCAATAAAATAGTATGGGTTATGGCGTCTGACATCATAGCCATTTTTCTTAAAACAAGAAATACTCCAGGAAGAGAACAAGCCACTGCTACTATAACTGCTATTAATTGAATTTCAAATTGTGGTGACATTAATCTTCCTCCTTTTTAAAATAATCTTTTACATAATCTAGGCCTTGGTCAGTAATTGCCCATTTATTAAAGTAATCTCGTTTGGCTAATTCCCGGCTTTCTAGTGACTCTAATTTATTAACAAGGTGTTTTATAGCTTTATTAGATTTTGCTTTTGGCTTAATTATTGCTATATCATGACTATGATCTGGATCTTCATGATTTAAAGCTAAATGATAAAGATTCATTAAGACTTGATCTTCATTTATTTCTCTTTGATTTTTCTTATCTCTTAAATATTTCCATATAAGTCCTCTATTTGGTGCAAGGGTTAAGCTAATAATAACTATTACACTTATTACTATTACAATCATAGGCCCTGTGGGCAATTTTGTTATAAGAGAACTCAGGACAGTTCCTACAAAACCAGATATAGCTCCAAACAGAGCCGCTAAAAATACCATAACTGACAATTTATCTGTCCACTGCCTTGCTGCTACTCCAGGTGCTGTAAGCATTGCACTCATTAATATAACGCCTACAGTTTGTAAGCCTACAATAATGGCTAAAACTATCATTGCAAACAACAATGTATTGATTTTACTTGTAGAAAATCCCAGACTTTCTGCATAATCAGCATCAAAGCTGACTAGTTTAAATTCCTTCCAAAAGATTATAACCATTGCTATTAGGATAACACCTAAGATACCCATAATCTGGACATCTCTTCGTAAAAGTGTAGAGGCTTGTCCAAAAATAAATTTATCTAGTCCTGCTTGGTTGGCCTTTGGTATCTTTTGTATATACGTTAATAGTACTATTCCGAATCCAAAGAACACTGATAAAACTAGAGCAAGTGCACTATCAAACTTTATTCTAGAGTATTTACTTATTCCTAGAATAACGTAGGTAGATATTAATCCTGATATTAAAGCTCCTAGTAATAATACTTCTGTTCTTTTAGTTCCAGTAAGAATAAAAGCTAAGGCAATTCCAGGTAATGCTGAGTGAGATACTGCATCTCCTAAAAGACTTTGCTTTCTAATAACTGCAAAACTTCCTAGTACTCCACTTATTATTCCTAAAAATATAGAGCCTAAGGAAACTACCCTAAGGGTATAGTCTGTTAAAATTAATTCTATTATATTCATATATCTCACCTACCTTTTTAGTATTTGACCTGTACTTCTGTAAGTTTTTCTTATATTTTCATCTGTAAAGGCTTCTTCCACAGGTCCACTGGCTATAATTTGAGTATTTAAAAGGACTACCCAATCAAAATACTCTTCAACGGTCTGTAGGTCATGATGAACTACTATTAGTGTTTTTCCTTTATCTCTTAATTCTTTTAATAATTCTATAATAGCTCCTTCAGTTTTTGCATCTACACCTTTTAAGGGCTCATCCATAAAATAAATATCTGCTTCCTGAACCAAGGCCCTAGCTAAGAATACTCTTTGCTGTTGTCCTCCAGATAATTGACTAATTTGTCTATCTGCATATTCTTCCATCCCCAGCTTTTTTAAGGCTTCCATGGCAAGTTCTTTATCCTTAGCCTTAGGCCTTTTTAGCCATCCCAGTTCACCATAACGTCCCATCATAACTACATCTAAGGCATCTGCTGGAAAATCCCAATCTACACTTTCACTTTGAGGTACATAGCCTATGTGTTTTCTTTGAGACTTGTAGCTAGCACCATTAAATAACACATTCCCAGATATAGGCTTTATTAAGTCTAACATAGCTTTAATTAAGGTGGATTTCCCGGCTCCATTGGGACCTACGATTGCCATTAAAACACCTTTTGGTATGTCTAAGTCCACATCCCATAAAACCGGCTTTATATGATATGCAACTGTCATATCTTCTACTTCTATAATATAATCTCTTTCATTTACCAAGTTTATCACTCCTAAATCCGATTATTTTTTTAGTGCATCTACTATAGTGTCTATATTAGCTTTAAATGTTCCAATATATGTTTCTGCATCAGATCCCTTGTCCCCAGTTGAGTCAGAATATAATTCCCCACCTATTTCAACTTGAAAACCCTGGGCTTGTACTGCTTCTTGTAGGGCTTCTATACTCTTTCGTGGAACAGAAGATTCTACAAATATAGCTTTAATTTTATGTTCTACTATATAGTTGGCTAATTCTCGTACATCTGAAGTTCCTGCTTCTGAATCTGTACTTATTCCTTGTAATCCTAATACTTCAAAGCCATAAGCTTTACCAAAATAACTAAAAGCATCATGAGCTGTGATTAAGACTCTATCTTCTTCAGGTAATTCTTCTGTTCTCTGCTTAACATAAGAATCTAATTCTTCAAGTTCTAGTAAATATGCTTGTAAATTATCATCATATTCCTTTGAATGTTGGCTGTCTAGTTCTTTTAAACCTCTTGTTACTTCCTTGGCAGCTTCTTCCCATAACTGTACATCAAACCAAATATGTGGATCGTAACTACCTGGTACAGTTACGAAATCAATAAAGTTACTTTCATCTATATTATCTGATACAGCTATTATTAATTTGTCACTACCTCTAATGTTTTCAAATACATCCCCCATTTTACCCTCTAAATGCAGTCCATTATATATTACCATATTTGCATTTTGCATAGTAGTAACATCTCCTGCACTGGCTTTATAAAGGTGAGGGTCTACACCTGGGCCCATTAATTCTTGTACATTTACATAGTCTCCCCCAATTTGTCTAGTTAAATCCCCTATTAAGGTGGTGGTGGTTACTACATTATATTTCCCATTTTCCTCAACTTTTGGTGCCCCACATCCTGTTACTACAATTGCTAAAGTTAAAACCATTATTATTGTAATTATAATTTTTCTCATGTCAATTCTCCTTTATTCTATATATATTTTATTTGCTGCTTCTTTACCAATTACTATGTCTTTATTTCCTATTTTCAATGTTATTGGCCCATTATATGGGGCTAAATTTAAGACTTCAATTTTATCTCCCATTTTTAAACCTAACTTATCAACATAATTTAATACTTCCTTTATATCTTCAAATCTACGAATAATTCCACTATCCCCTACAGCTAAAGTATCTAAACTTCTGTAAACAATCACTTCTTCATTTAATTTCAAAATTCTAGTACCATGTGGACATGTGTTAGGGTGATCTAAGTATTGATCTAGTTTATCTTCTAAATTCTTATCTGTTACATGTTCAAGCAATTCTGCTACTTCATCTACTTCATCCCACTTATATCCTAATTTATCTACTAAAAAGACTTCCCATAATAGATGTCTTCTCACTACTTTTATAGCTTCTTCTATACCAGTTTTTGTAAGTTGTACACCTTGATATAATTCATATTCAACAAATCCATCTTCCAACAGTTTTTTAATCATTTCTGTCACTGAAGATGCAGAAATGTTCATAGCGTGAGATATATCTTTGTTACTTACTTGTTTGAATTGACCTCCTAGCTTATATATAGTTTTTAAATAATTTTCCTTGCTTCCTGTCAAATGAAATACCTCCTTTTTCATTTAGAAAGTTTAGGTATGCCTAACCTATTTATATTGTACCCCTAACAAGCTCAATTAAACAAAATAATTATTTAATATTTTAAGTTTTCTTAATATATGCATAATTAACTGAATATTGTGATAACATATACTTTGAGTGACTAAGTATTATATCAAGGAGGTGAGTTGGAGGTTTCTTTTAGTCTACTATAAACTATAAAACAAAGGGGGAATATTTGTGCAAGTAAATATAGCTACGTTTGTGGTATTTTTATTATATCTAATATTCATGTTTGGAATCGGGCTCCATTTTTATAGGAAAAGTCAAACAGATGACGAAGGTTTATCTGGTTATTTGCTAGGCGGTAGGTCTTTAAATCCTTGGGTTGCTGCTTTAAGTGCAGGGGCATCAGATATGAGTGGTTGGTTACTCATGGGCTTGCCAGGAGCTGCATACTTATCAGGATTCTCTGCTGGTTGGATTGGTATAGGCCTTGCAGTAGGGACTTGGTTTAACTGGCAATTTGTAGCTAAAAGATTTAGGATTTACTCAGAGGTTTCAGGGGACAGTATTACCCTATCAGATTATTTTGAAAATAGATTTAAAGATAATAGTAGAATACTTAGAATGGTATCCGCAGTATTTATTCTTTTCTTTTTCTTTGTATATACGTCGTCAGGTTTCGTAGCTGGCGCTAAATTATTTAATGTAGTATTTGGAATTGATTATATTCCAGCATTAGTTATAGGAGTAGTTGTTATTCTAAGTTATACAATATTAGGTGGATTTTCAGCAGTTAGCTGGACAGATTTTTTCCAAGGAACCTTAATGTTTATTGCCCTAATAGGAGTTCCAATTGGAATGATTTCTTCTTTAGGAGGATGGGGCACTACAATGGATGGTATAAGAAGCGTAAATCCTAACTTACTTAATCTTTTCGCTAACCCAGATGGCAGTTCCTTAGGATTTTGGGCAACAGCATCCTTAGTAGCTTGGGGACTTGGTTATCCTGGTCAACCTCATGTTACAGCTCGTTTTATGGCTATAAGAAGCCATAAGGATGTAAAGGCAGCTACTTGGATTGGTTCTGTATGGGTAATTATTAGTTTATTCATGTCCGTACTAATTGGTACTGTAGGCATGTATTTTTTCAGAGACGCTCCATTAACAGGTGCTGCAGTGGAAAACGTATTCATGTTAGCAATTCAAACAATTTTCCATCCAGCAGTGGCAGGATTATTTTTAGCAGCAGTACTGGCTGCAGTTATGAGTACAGCTGACTCTCAGTTACTGGTAACTTCATCTTCATTTACAAAAGACTTTTATCAAGTATTCTTTAAAAAAGATGCTACAGAAGATCAACTTGTAAAAGTTAGTCGTATTTCTGTGCTAATAGTAGCTGTTGTAGCTTTTGTTCTAGCTATGAATCCTGATAATAAGGTACTAGACTTAGTATCTTATGCATGGGCAGGATTAGGTGCTACATTTGGACCTATAGTTCTTATGTCTGTTTATTGGAGAGATATGACTAGAAATGGTGCCATTGCAGGAATGTTAACTGGTGGTTTAACTGTAATCATATGGCCGTTAGTAACTTCAGGAGCATTTGCTGATGTCTATGAATTATTACCAGGATTCTTCTTTGCAATTTTAGCAATATTTGTAGTAAGTAAAATGGGTGCAAAACCTTCAAAAGAAATTACAGATGAATTTGATGAAATGGAAAGAGTAGCAAACGAAAAATAAACAAATATTTAAAAAGGATGTAGATCAATTGATCTACATCCTTTTAATTTTATTAAACTAC
>CAYZDC010000075.1:0-1061 GCA_964477045.1 uncultured Tissierellaceae bacterium
ATGTAATTGTACGAATTTCATCAGTTTTTCTATTATCTGGTCTTATGTTTTCTTCTATTATTAATCTTCTAACTTCTGATTTTATAATACTATCTAAAACTGAGTGAACATCTTTAAGTTCTTCAGGATACTCTTCTGAAAAGTGGTCTACTGTTTCTTGGACAACTAAATCAAGGTTTGTCTCTCTTTCTTGTTTTTCAAAGGTTTTAATAGCATTTGTTAGTTTTTCTCTTGCAAAAGTTTGAACTTTTGCTTCTATTTCTGGATTTGGTGTATAAACCTCAAATTCAAGTTTTTCTACTCCAACTTCTTCCACTATTTCTTGGATAAATTCACATATAGATTTTATTTCTTCATGGGCTACTAATATTCCTTGTAGCATTACTTCTTCACTTACTTCTTTTCCTGAAGCTTCAACCATCATGATTGCCTCTTTTGTTCCAGAAACAACTAAATGAATCTCTGATAACTCTCTTTCCTCTATATTAGGATTTATAATGTACTTACCATCGATAAGACCTATTAAAACAGAAGCTGTTGGTCCATCAAATGGAATATCAGAAATAGATAGTGCAATTGAGCTTCCTATCATTGCTATAATTTCAGGTGAGTAATCTTGATCTACTGATAATACTGTAGCAATTACTTGAACATCATTTCTATATCCATTAGGAAATAATGGTCTTAAAGGTCTGTCAATTAAACGTGAAGTTAAAATAGCCTTTTCACTTGGTCTACCTTCTCTTTTAATAAAACCACCTGGGAATTTTCCCACTGAGTATAATTTTTCTTCATAATCACAGCTTAAGGGAAAAAAGTCGATGCCACTTCTAGGTTGTTTTGAAGCTGTAACAGCAACTAAAACAACAGTGTCTCCATATTGTATTAAACATGATCCACTTGCTTGCTCTGCCACTTTTCCTATACTTACATGTAGATCTCTACCAGCCAATTTATACTGGAATTTCTTTTCCATAGAATTCCTCCTTGTTAATCATTATATATTTATATTAATCTACTATTTAGATTGAATATTTTTCATTCTAAATAAACTAATAGAG
>CAYZDC010000075.1:1071-8743 GCA_964477045.1 uncultured Tissierellaceae bacterium
TTAACCTCTGATTCCTAGTTTTTCAATTAAAGAACGATATCTTTCAATATCACTGTTTTGTAAATACCTTAATAAATTTCTTCTTTGTCCAACCATTTTCAATAATCCTCTTCTTGAATGATGATCCTTTTTATGACTTTTTAAATGCTCATTTACTGAGTTAATTCTAAAAGTTAATAATGCGATTTGCACCTCAGGAGAACCAGTATCTCCCTCATGAAGTTTATACTCTTGAATTACTTGATCTTTGTTTTCTTTTAATAACATAAACATACACCTCCAATTTAATAGTACACCTATAGCTTAGTAAAACGTTGAGGATACGATTAACTTAGCTTTAGGTAATTGTTAACATTATAATAATATCATATATAATAATAATTGTAAACGTTAATATCCCTTTTTAACTCTAGAAATATCCTCTTTAACTTTGTTTTTTAATTCTTCTAAGCTCTGAAATTTAATTTCTTCTCTTAAATATTGAATAAATTCTAATTGGATTGTTTTCCCATATATATCCTGATTAAAATCTATAATATGACTTTCGATTTTTAGGCCATCCTCTTTAAAAGTAGGATTTTTCCCCACACTTGTAGCTGATAAATAGGATTGATCATCTATTATTGTATTAGTCCAGTATACTCCATGTTTAGGAATTACATAGTCCTCTATAGGTTCTATATTAGCAGTGGGAAAGCCAAGCCTGTTTCCTAGTTTTTTACCAGGAACTACCTTTCCTTGTAAAGAATAATTTCTTCCTAGTAACTTGTTAGCTTCAATAATATTGCCTTCTTGAATCAGATCTCTTATTTTTGTGCTACTTACCAATTGATCATCTATATATATAGGGTCTATTACTATGACTTCAAAGTTATTTTTCATTCCTATATCTTTTAATAATTGGGAATTACCTGAAGCTTTATGGCCAAATTTGTAATCAAAACCAACAATTACAGCTTTTACATTTAATTTTTCGATTAAAATTTCTTGAACAAATTGTTCAGGTAACAGCTTCATAACATCTTCATCAAATTTCATTTTATATATTAATTCAACTTGTAGTTTTTCAAATATCTTATACTTTTGATCCATAGAAGTAATAGTTTTAGGAGCTTTCCCTGTTAAAACAGTTTTAGTATGGTTATCAAATACTAAAAGAGATGATTTTAAATCATGTTCCTTAGCATATTTAGTCATTGTCTGGATTAAGTCACAATGACCCTTATGGACTCCATCAAAATTTCCTAAAGCAACTACTGTAGCGAATCTTGTTTCTCTATAATTTTTAATTTCTATTATTTCCATTTAACCACACCCTAAATTAGTACTTTGTCCATTTTTAAATATTGATCATCTTCTGCTTGGATTATTTTTCCTATACCAATAAATTTTTCCATACAGTAAATTCGTAGAGGAATACCACAAGCTATATCTGTATCTTTACCAATACTTAGTTTTACCCCATTTATAAGTTTCCCATATAAACTATTTGGTACTGTTAATGTTCCCAGGTGGGAAATGGCTTTATCCATAGGTATTAGTAAATCTATTACTTTATCCAGTGGTAAACTTTTAAGATAGTCCATTCCATAGGAATTTTCCAGTTTAAAATCTCCCACCCCTACTCTCATTAAATAACTCATATATCCATATGTTCCTAATTCAAGTCCTATATCATGGCATAAAGTTCTAATATATGTTCCCTTAGAACATCTGGTATAAAAGAATATTTTTCTATTTTCTGCTATGTTCATAATATCCAAATCATAAATATTTACATCTCGAGATTTTCTTTCTATTTCAATTCCTTCTCTTGCTAATTCATACAGTCTTTTACCATTAACACGTATAGCAGAATACATAGGAGGTATTTGAGAAATTTTACCCTTATATTTCATAAATACATCTACAATTTCTTTTTCACTAACTTGTACATCAGATGTATTTAAAATTTCACCATCACTGTCCAGTGTATCTGTTGCTGCTCCTAAAGTTAGTTCTCCAATATACTCTTTATCAATATCTAATAAATACTCAGAAATTCTAGTGGCCTTTCCTATACATATTGGTAATACTCCCATAGCATTAGGATCTAATGTACCTGTGTGTCCTATTTTCTTTATACTTAATAGCTTTCTAAAAAAGTAAACTGCATCATGAGAAGTCATTCCTTTTGGTTTTAAAAAGTTAATTACACCATTCATTTAATCACCTGAAATATTCCTTAATTTTATTCACAACAATAGATTCAGCTTTACTAATATCTTCATATATGGTACCTCCAGCGGCTCTTATATGACCTCCACCCTGGAAGTTACTAGCTATGGCTGAAACATCTATATATTTTTTACTTCTCATACTAATTTTTGTCTTTTTCTCTTCAGATTCTTTTAAAATACAAGCTACTTCAACTGGCTCTATCTCTCTTACAAAAGATATAATTCCTTCAGTATCATCTAATATAGTCCCAGTTTCTTCTAGCATTTTTTGTGTTACATGAACAATTGCGATTTTGTTATTGTTATAAAGCTTTAATGTGGATAAAACTTGGATAAAGAGCTCAGTCTTTTCCAAAGATCTACTGCCATATAGTTCTATATTTATATTTGCTTTATCTATACCAGCCCTAATTAAATCTGCAATTATTTCATGTGTATCTGCAGTTACATTATCATAGAGGAAACTACCAGTATCTGTACTTATGGCTGTATAAAGACAAGTAGCTATATCTGGATCAATTTCAATATGGAGACCTTTAATTAAGTGATATATTATCTCACCAGTAGATGACATTTTTTCATGGACTAAATTTATATCCCCAAAATTTGTATTGCTTACATGGTGATCTATATTTAATATACTTTTCGATTTTTCTAATAATGCTTTATTTTTCCCTAATCTATCTTCATCACCAGAATCTAATACTATAAATAGCTCTACAGATTCTAAGTCCTTCCTATAATCCTCATATAAATTTAATCCAGGTAAAAATCTATAGTCTCTTGGAATTTCACCAGGAAATAAAGGAATTACTTCTTTATGGATCTTTTTTAATGCCATAGTTAAGGCTAAAGTAGAACCTATATTGTCCCCATCAGGATTTATATGAGAGGCAATATAGATCTCATTAGATAAATTAATCTGTTTTATAGCCTTATCCAAATTATTTTTAAATTCTTTATTCATGGTTATTTTCCTTATTCATTTCATCTTCTTTGCTAACCTTATTAATTAGGTTTGTAAGATACATTGCTTTTTCAATAGATTCATCTAAAACAAATATTGGAACAGGTACAACCCTTAAGTCTACTTTTTTTGCTATTTCTTTTCTAATAAAACCTTTTGCGCTTAATAGACCCTCAATGGTTTCTTTCTTTTCACTATCAGTTCCAAGAACTGAAACATAAATTTTAGCAAAACTTAAATCTCTTGTAACCTCTACATTGGTTACACTGGTTAATGGGTGTACTCTTGGGTCTTTTAACCCATTATAAAGTAATTCGGAAACCACTTTTTTTACTTCTTCTGATATTCTATTTATTCTTTGATTTTTCATCGTTTTTTACCTCGCTTATCTTTCTACTTCTTTTAGAATATATGCCTCAAGCATATCTCCTTCTTTTAAATCATTATAGCCATCAATACCTAGACCAGCTTCATATCCAGTTTGAACTTCTCTTGCATCATCTTTAAATCTCTTAAGTGATGAAATGGCACCTTCAAATATAACAACATCATCCCTTAATAATCTGACTTTAGCATTTCTAGTTATCTTACCACTCATAACATAAATACCTGCAATAGTATGATTATTAGGCAGTCTAAATGTAGCTCTAACTCTAGCACGTCCCAATACTTCTTCTACAATTTTTGGAGCATGCATACCTTTTACAGCTGCTTGTATGTCTTCTATAGCTTCATATATTACCCTATAGGTTCTTATATCAACACTTTCGTTTTTAGCTATTTCAATTGCAGATAGATTAGGTCTAACATTAAAACCTATTACTATGGCATTAGAAGCAGATGCTAGCATTATATCTGTTTCTGTAATACCGCCTACGCCTCCATGAATTGTATTGATTTTTACTTCATCAGTATCTAATTTAGCTAGAGATTGTGTTAAAGCTTCTATAGAACCTCTAACATCACCTTTAACAATAATATTTAAATCCTTGATTTCACCTAAAGCTATTTTTTCATATAAATCGTCTAGTGAAACTTTAGAAGTTTGTTTCATTTGTTGTTCTCTCATTATATCTCGTCTTTTATTAGCTTGACTTCTTGCTTCTTTTTCATCTTTTACAACATATAGTAATTCCCCTGCATTTGGCACTTCTGATAAACCTAAAATTACAACAGGAATTGAAGGCCCTGCTTTTTTTACTCTTTTACCTTTATCATCAATCATAGCTCTAATTCTACCACTGGCTAAACCAGAAACCACCATATCTCCAACTTTTAAAGTTCCTTTTTGAACAAGAACTGTGGCAAGTGGACCTTTACCTTTGTCTAATTGAGCTTCTACAATTGTACCTATTGCATTTCTATTTGGATTAGCTTTAAATTCTTGTATTTCTGCTACTAATAAGATCATTTCTAGCAGTTCATCTATACCCTCTTTATTTTTTGCTGAAACAGGTACAGTTATTGTATCCCCACCCCAATCTTCAGGCATTAAACCATTTTCTACTAAACCTTGCTTTATTCTATCCACATCTGCATCAGGTTTATCCATTTTATTTATTGCAACAATGATTGGAACATTAGCTGCTTTTGCATGGGCAATAGCTTCAATTGTCTGTGGCATAACTCCATCATCTGCAGCAACAACTAGTATGGCAATATCTGTAATTTGTGCACCTCTAGCTCTCATTGATGTAAAGGCTTCATGACCAGGTGTATCTAAAAATACTACCTTTTTATCATTTACGTTTACTGTATAGGCACCTATATGCTGGGTGATTCCCCCCGCTTCTCTTTCAGTAACACTGGTTTGTTTTATAGCGTCTAATAGTGAAGTTTTACCGTGGTCAACATGTCCCATTACAGTTACAACTGCTGGTCGTGGTTTTAGAGTTTCCGGTGGATCTTCAAAATCGAAATCTATATTAACATCTATCTCTACTTCTTCTTCAATCTCATCACTTTCTAATACCGAAACTTCAAAACCAAATTCTTCCCCAATTATAACGGCTACTTCAGAATCAATTGCTTGATTTTGATTTACCATTAGTCCCATAGCTATTAATTTTGTAATTACCTGTGATGGATTTACTTCTAATTTTTCAGCTAAATCCCTTACAATAATACTATCTTCTATTTCAATAATTTCTTTTTCTGTATCTATAATAAGCTCATCTCCTTCTGTCTTGCCAGCTAAATCGTCCTTTGTTTCTGGCTCTGTTTTTTTGTTCTTCTTACTGCTATATTTTACTTTTTCTTCTTCCTCTACTTCTTCTTCTAAGTCCACTGGTTGTTCTTCCGAAAATAATTCAATAATTAACTTAGCGTCACCAGCTTCTATTGTACTCATATGACTAGTTACATCTATATCTAAGTCTGCTACCTTTTCAATTAATTCTTTACTGCTAATATTTAATTCTTTAGCTAATTCATATACTCTTACTTTTGCCATAGTTTAAACCCCCTGTTTTATTTAAAGGTGATTTCTAATCCTTATTATCTTCTGGAATGTTTTCTTTTAATTTTTCATATAATTCATCGTTTATTTCAATTTGAAGAGCTCTAGAAATCTTTTTATTTTTATGAGCTACATCAAAACACTTAGTAGTTGGGCAAATATATGCACCACGTCCATTTACCTTTCCTGTAAGATCTATTAAAACAAGATTTTCCTTTGTTTTGACTATTCTTATTAATTCTCGCTTTGTTTTATTTTCTCCACAGGAAATACATTTTCTTAGAGGAATCTTTTTTTGTTTCATACTAATCACCTCAGTTATATTGATAGTTCTGTGTATTGGCTTTCAGATTTAATATCTATTTTCCAATTAGTTAACTTAGCTGCAAGTCTTGCATTTTGACCTTCTTTACCTATTGCTAAGGATAGTTGATAATCTGGAACTACTACTATTGCGGATTTTTCTTTTTCATTAACTTCAACCTTTACAACTTTTGAAGGGCTTAAGCTATTACCAATAAATTCTGCTATATCTTTGCTCCATACAACAATGTCTATTTTCTCACCATGTAATTCTTCTACGATTGCTCTAACCCTACTTCCTTTAAAACCAACACATGCACCTAGAGGATCAACATCTGGATCCTTTGAGTAAACAGCGATTTTTGTTCTAGCTCCTGCTTCTCTAGCTATGGAAAATACTTCTACTACTCCATCATTGATTTCTGGAATTTCTAGTTCAA
Source organism: uncultured Tissierellaceae bacterium (assembly GCA_964477045.1). Taxonomy (GTDB): domain Bacteria; phylum Bacillota; class Clostridia; order Tissierellales; family Tissierellaceae; genus CAYZDC01. The sequence continues at coordinate 7,459 of CAYZDC010000075.1, forward strand.
ATAATCTTTTTACTAAGGAAGGATGTGACCTGGAAAGAACTATTTGCGGTCCTTTAGTTGTTTTCTTTACCTCTGTAATGATTAGCTTTAGTCTATCCCCTTGCTCATATTCCTCACCTTCGATTTGTTCAGTTGGTGGAAGTATGCCTTCTGTTTTACCTAAGTCTATAAATACGTTGTTCTTAGAAATTCTTTGAATAGAACCAGTTATAATTTCGTTTTCACGGTTAATAAAATCATCATATATAACATCTCTTTCTGCATCTTTAATCCTTTGTATTACTACTTGCTTAGCTGTCTGTGCTGCAATTCTACCAAAATCTTTAGGTGTAATTTCAATTTGAATTAAATCACCTATTTCATTTTTCTCATTAATTTTTTTAGCATCATCTAAACTAATTTCTAAGTAGGGATCATTTACCACCTCAACCACATCTTTAGTAGAATAAACCAATACTTTTCCATTTTCTTTATTTATATCTACTAAAACATTTTGAGCAGATCCAAAATTTTTCTTGTAACTTGAAATTAATGCAGATTCTAAAGCTTCAAAAATTATATCTGTTGAAATACCCTTTTCTTTTTCAATTTCATGTAGGGCATCAATAAAATCTTGATTCATTAAGTAACCTCCTTAAAATTTAATAGCTAATTTTATAAGAGAAATTATTTCTTTTGGTATTTTAGTTATATTCTTATCACCACTAGAAATTATTACTTCCTCATTATTATATTCCACTAGCTTACCTTCATAGTTTTTTCTATCATTTAATGCTTTGTATAATTTTATTTCTATATCTTTACCTAAATTACGTTTTAAGTCCTTATCAGTTTTAAGTGGTCTATCTAATCCTGGTGAGGAAACTTCTAAATAATAAGCTTCTTTAAATGGATCATTCTCATCTAATTTTTCACTTAAAGCCATACTCATAGTTTGGCAATCATCAAGAGTAATACCACCTGGTTTATCTACATATACTCTAAGATAGTAACTTCCAGATTCTTTAACATATTCAACATCTACTAATTCATAATTTAAATTTGTAGCCAAATCCTGGCATATGTCTTTAACTGATTTAAGTATTGCTTTTTTATTCATAAAACTCCCCTCCATATTATCTAATAAACTTAAAATTCATTCACGGAAAGTTCTTATCTTATAAAATAAAATGTAGATCTTTCCTATTTCTTATAAAAAAGTAAGAGTGGGAATCCCCCCACTCTTTGCCAAAACCTTACTATTGTCACAATTATTATATCATTGTATTAATAGAAAATCAAATAT
>CAYZDC010000076.1:0-8128 GCA_964477045.1 uncultured Tissierellaceae bacterium
TGCTACTATTTATCCTACAGCACCTCAAAATAAAGTTGAACAATCTAAGAAAACATTATCAGACCTTGTAAAGAAGTATAATGTAAATATAATAGCTATTGGTAACGGAACTGCATCTCGTGAAACAGAATTAGTTGTAGCTGAAATGATACAAGAATATGATTTAGATGTAAGCTATGCAATTGTCAGTGAAGCAGGAGCCTCTATATATTCAGCATCAGAAGCTGGAATAAAAGAATTTCCTGATCTAGATGTTACCATTCGTGGGGCTGTATCAATTGGAAGAAGATTACAGGATCCATTGGCAGAATTAGTAAAAATAGAACCTAGACATATTGGTGTAGGTCAATACCAGCATGACTTAAACCAAGGAAAATTAAATGAAGCCCTAACAGGAGTTGTAGAAGATTGTGTAAACTCAGTAGGAGTAGACTTAAACACAGCCAGCTCGTCCTTGTTTTCCTATGTGGCAGGAGTGTCTACAAGAGTTGCCAATAACCTGGTTTCCCATAGAGAAGAAAAAGGGAAATTTATGGATAGAAAAGAACTATTAAAAGTTAAAGGATTAGGACCAAAAACCTTTGAACAATGTGCTGGATTTATGAGAATAGCAGATGGAGCAAATCCCTTAGACAATACAGGAGTTCATCCAGAATCCTACCATATAGCCAATAGATTATTGGAAATAGGATATAAGGATATTGAGGAAAAAGAGGTTATAAAAGAATTTGATATAGGTGATATTACTTTAAGAGATATTATAAAAGAACTTGAAAAACCAGGTAGAGACCCAAGAGATGAAATGCAAAAGCCTATTCTTAGGTCAGATGTATTAAGTGTAGATGACTTGGTTGTAGACATGGTATTAAAAGGCACTGTAAGAAATGTAGTAGATTTTGGGGCTTTTGTAGATATTGGGGTAAAAGATGATGGACTAGTTCATATATCCCATCTTGCCAAACGCTTTATAAAACATCCTAAAGAAGTTGTACAAGTAGGAGATATAGTAGATGTGAAAATACTAGATATAGACAAAGAAAAAGGTAGAATATCTTTATCAATGAAAGAAGTATAGTTGGAATTTTGTGTTGAATAATAAAAACCATAGATGTATAATATTAGTTAGACTATCGAAAGAAAGAGAGTGATAAAATGATTTTTATTAAAAATGGACATATTTACACAATGGCAGGAGAGGTAATTGAAAATGGTAGTATTTTAATAGAAAAGGGAAAAATTGTAGAAGTAGGCCCAGATTTAGTAGCTCCTCAGGGGGCAGAAGTAATTGATGCCAAAGGTAAAATGGTAACCCCAGGATTTGTTGATGCCCATTGCCACTTAGGACTATTTGAAGAATCTATAGGCTTTGAAGGTAGTGATGGAAATGAAATGACAGATCCAGTTACTCCTCAACTTAGAGCTATTGACGCAATTAACCCTATGGATATTTCATTTAAGGAAGCCTATGAAGGTGGAGTAACTACTGCTGTTACAGGTCCAGGAAGTGCCAATGTAATAGGAGGAACTTTTTTAGCTTTAAAAACCTATGGTCATAGAGTAGACGATATGATTATAAAAGACCCAGTTGCTATGAAAATTGCCTTTGGAGAAAATCCAAAAAGAGTTTACAACAGTCAAAAGAAATCTCCTATGACTAGAATGGCCACAGCAAGTATTTTAAGAGAAACCCTTTTCAAAGCTAAGACTTATATGGACAAAAAAGAAAGCAAAGAAGAGGATGCAAAAATGCCTGATTATGATATGAAAATGGAAGCTATGATTCCTGTTCTTAAAAGAGAAATTCCAGTGAAAGCTCATGCCCATAGAGCTGATGATATATTCACTGCACTGAGAATAGCAAAGGAATTTAATATAGATATAACCCTAGACCATTGTACAGAAGGACATTTAATAGCCGAAGAATTAGCAAAAGAAGGAAAATCAGCTATAGTTGGTCCATCCTTAGGAAGTAGATCAAAATTTGAACTTCAAAACAAAACATTCGATACTCCAAGAGTTTTAGTAGAAGCTGGAGTTAAAATAGCAATAACCACAGACTCACCAGTAATTCCATTGCACTACTTACCACTTTGTGCAGGCCTAGCCCACAAATCAGGCTTGTCAGAAATGGAAGCCCTTAAAGCAATAACAATTAGCGCAGCAGAAATAATAGGACTCCAAGACAGAGTAGGAAGTATTGAACCAGGAAAAGATGCCGACATAGTAATATTCGATGGCAACCCGATTAAGGATGTTGATCATCACACATTTATGACAATAATTGATGGGAAAATAGTATATAGAAGATAGTGAATAGTGAACAGAGAACAGTGAACAGTTGAAAATCAAATTCACAATGCACAATGCACGATTCACAATTGTATTGACAACCTAAAGTTGCCTTGTCATTCCGAATGAAATGAGGAATCTTAAAACCTAAAATTCTTCGCAAGCTCAGAATGACAAATTACTTGCATATCCAAAATAGTAGGGAGCGTCGCCCTCGACGGTCCGCAGACCCAAAAGATAGACCCATATAATTGTGAACTGTGCATTGTGAACTGTGAATTTAAGAAAGAGGTGTATTTATTGAAATTAGGATTTATTGTAAACCCAATAGCAGGAATGGGGGGTAGAGTAGGTTTAAAAGGTACTGATGGAATAGAGATCTTAGAAAAGGCCAGAAGCCTTGGTGCTAAACCAGAGTCTCCTAATAAGGCTAAAAAGGCCTTAGAATTACTCTTACCATTAAAAGAAGAATTAGAGTTTTATACCTATCCAGGAGCCATGGGTGAGGATGAAGCTATTGAAGTAGGATTTAAACCTACAGTTATAGAAGTAAGTAGTAAATCAAATACAGAACCAACGGATACAGAAGAAGCTGCAAAAAAGATGAAGGATTTAGGTGTAGACTTAATCTTATTTGCAGGTGGAGATGGAACTGCTAGAAATATATATAATGCTATTGGAGATAGTGTTCCAGTTATAGGAATTCCAGCAGGCGTAAAAATTCACTCAGGAGTATATGCCAGTCATCCAAGAGCAGCAGGAACCATAGCCCATATGTATTTAACAGATGAGCATATGGAAACCATAGAAGCTGAAGTAATGGATATAGATGAAGAAGCCTTTAGAAAAGGTGAAGTTACAGCTAGACTTTATGGATATATGAATATTCCTTTAGAACCAGAATTAGTACAAGTTCAAAAATCTGGTGGAATAGGCTCAGAAGAAGATGCCTTAGATGGTATATCAGATAGAATTTTAGAAGAAATGGAAGAGGATGTATTTTATATAATGGGTTCAGGAACTTCCATTAGACCTATTATGGACAAATTAGGCTTAGAAAATACCTTACTTGGTATAGATATAATAAAAAACAAGGAATTAGTTGCCAGTGATGTAAACGAAAATGACATCTTAAGAATCATAGGTGATGAAAAAGCTAAAATTATCGTTACAGTAATTGGTGGACAGGGATATATTTTCGGCAGGGGAAACCAACAAATCAGTGCAGAAGTTATAAAAAAAGTTGGTAAGAAAAATATTATTATAATAGCCTCAAAGAATAAACTACTTTCCTTAAATGGAAGGTCATTATTAGTAGATACTGGTAATGATGAAGTAAATAGTATGTTTACTGGCTATATGAAAGTATTGACTAGTTATTATGTAGAAGCAGTTGAAAAGGTAAAAGGTCTTTAGGAAAACAACAGGGAAGGGTGAGGCACCGATCTCTACAGTTGATAATAAGATGATTTGGTAGGGAGCGTCGCCCTCGACGGTCCGAAATGTAGGAGTATATCAAGGTTGGCTTTGCACTCCTGATTTATAACTGAGATGCACTTCAATGTTGACATTCTTATTTATCTATCATATAATTAAGGTAGTAATATATCTTCAGGGGGAGGTGCAAGTCCTCACCGGCGGTAAAGCCCGCGAGCCGAGTAATCGGTTGACTTGGATAGTTTCCAAGGCCGACAGTATAGTCTGGATGAAAGAAGATGTAGTAGACTTAGTCTATTTTTGTACCCCGAAGAGTTTAACTTCGGGGTATTTTTATATCCCTGAAGCAATAAAAGGAGGGATGGTTTGTGTATAGTTTAAAGAGGGAAAATTGGAGCACAAAGGTCATGGTTAAGATTTCATCATTAGCAGTCATTGGGATGATCCTTATGTTCCTAGACCTATCAGTATGGTTTGCACCACCATTTTTAAAGTTGGACTTAGCTGATTTACCAGCTCTAATAGGAGCATTTGCAATGGGTCCAATGGCTGGGGTTATTGTACAGCTTGTAAAAAACCTATTAAGTTTGCTAGTAGAAGGTTCTAGTACTGGTGGAGTTGGAGAAATATCTAATTTTATTGTAGGAAGTGCATTCGTTTATACTGCAGGGTTATTTTATTACAAGAATAAAACTTTTAAAACAGCAATAATTGGTTCCATAATGGGTGTAATTGCAATGACTTTAGTTGCTTCTATAAGTAACTATTTCATAGTATTCCCCATGTATTCAAAAGTATATGGTATGCCTATGGATGCCTTAATTAATATGGGCTCAGTTTTAAATAAAAATATAGTAGACCTAAAGACAATGATAATATTTGCCATAGTACCATTTAATATATTAAAGGGATCAATAGTGGCAATAGTGTCCATTTTAATATACAAAAGAGTATCACCGATATTGCATAAGTAAAATTGACAATTGAGAATTGACAATTGACAATTAAAGTCAAAAGAGGAGATCCTCACGCTACGCTCAGGATGACAGAGAAAAGTTTTTTGTCGTTCGCAACGAACTCCAAATTTGCACGACCGATAGGAAGTGAACAAATTTGCGATGTGAGACTGCGTATTGCGAGGAATCTTATCTTTTGACTTTTATTTTTGGTTTTATTCAATTGTCAATTGTCCATCGTCAATTGTCAATTGTTTTAACTTCTGTTATAATTAAATATTAGTATTATATGTGAAAGGTTGAGTTTTGTGGAGATAAAGTTATTTAATTTAGAGCAAACAAGGGAATTTGGTATAAAATTGGGAACCTTATTAAAGTCTGGGGATATACTTTGTCTTAACGGTGATTTAGGTGCTGGGAAGACTACTTTAACTAAGTCTATTGGATTAGGTTTAGATGTAAGTGATTATATAACAAGTCCTACATTTACCCTTATTAATGAGTATTCTGGTAGAATTCCCTTGTATCATTTTGATGTATATAGATTAGAAAATGCCCATGAATTAGATGACCTGGGATTTGATGATTATTTTTATGGAAATGGTGTTAGTATTATTGAATGGGCTGAAAAAATTGAAAATACCTTGCCCCAAGATAGGCTGGTTATTAATATAAAACGAGGCAATAATGATGATGAAAGATTATTAGAGATTCATGGATATGGGAATAGATCTCTTGAACTAATTAAGGAGTTGAACAACAGTTGAAAATCTTAGGAATAGATACTTCTACTAAAATAGCAACTATTGCAGTTATAGACGAAGAAAAATTATTAGGGGAATATACCTTAAGTCAAGAAATGAGTCATTCTGAAAACCTAATTCCCATGGTAAAAGAATTATTAGATAATTTGCATATTAAAATAGAAGACATAGATTTATATGGAGTAGCCATAGGTCCTGGTAGCTTTACTGGACTTAGAATAGGTGTAGCTGCAGTTAAGTCTTTTGCTCACTTGTTTCAAAAGCCTATTGTTGGAGTGTCTACTTTAGAAGCTATGGCATATAATTTGCCCCACAATAAAATTGTAGTTCCTATGATAGATGCAAGAAGAGATAGGGTTTATACAGGAGTATATAGCTGGGAAAATGGAATATTAGAGAAGATTAAAGCAGATGATGTAGTAGAGATGGAACAATTATTAAAGGAGTTAAAATCCTATGACACCATAGTAGTCAATGGAGATGGGTCCATACTCCATAAGGATAGATTGGTCCAAAGCTTAGTAGATGTAAAATTTTCCACCAAGGGGCAAAATGTATGTAAGGCATCTAGTATTTGTGAATTAGCTTTAATAGCCTATAATAAAAATCAGTTAGATGATTTTTATACACTGGCTCCAGATTATCTAAGAGAAACACAAGCTCAAAGAGAATTAAATGAAAGGAAGTAACCCTATGGATATAATTACTAGATCTATGGAAGTAAAAGATTTAGACCAAATAATGGTAATAGAATTAGAAAGTTTTACTACTCCATGGACAAAAGAATCATTTAGAGTGGAGATTCAGGAGAATGGATTAGCAAAATATTTTATTGCTGAAATAGATGGTAAGGTAGTTGGATACGGAGGTATATGGTTAATATTAGATGAAGGACATATTACCAATGTTGCAGTAGGAAAAGATTATAGAGGCCTGGGTGTAGGCAATAAATTGGTAGAAGCATTAATCCTTTATTGTAAAGAAAAAAAGATTACAAATATGACCCTAGAGGTTCGAGAATCTAATTTAGTAGCTCAAAATCTCTATAAAAAATACGGGTTTTTAGAATATGGAATTAGACCAAATTATTATGCAGATGATCATGAAGATGCAGTAATTATGTGGAAAGTCGTAGAGGAAGGTGATAATTTTGTTAACACTAGCAATAGAAACATCCTGTGATGAGACTTCTTGTGCTGTAATAAAAGATGGCAGAGAAGTCTTGTCAAATATTATATCTTCCCAAATTGAAATTCATAGAAGATTTGGTGGTGTTGTCCCTGAGATCGCATCAAGAAAGCATATTGAAAGTATAAACAATATAATACAAGAAGCCCTAGAGGAAGCTGAAGTGGGCTTTTCTGATTTGGATTTAATTGGAGTAACTAGAGGACCAGGACTGGTAGGAGCTTTACTAGTAGGAATATCTGCAGCTAAAGCCTTAGCTTATGGACTAGATATACCAATTGTGGGAGTAAATCATATAGAAGGGCATATTTGTGCTAACTATATCCAACACAAGGATTTAGAACCACCCTTTACATGTCTTGTAGTATCTGGTGGCCATAGCTATTTGCTTCAAGCCAATGGATATAATGACTATGAATTAGTAGGTAGAACTCGTGATGATGCAGCTGGAGAAGCCTTTGACAAGGTGGCCAGATCCTTAGGTCTACCATATCCAGGAGGGCCTTTTATAGATAAATTAGCTGCTGAAGGTAATAAAGATGCCATAGATTTTCCTAGAATATTTTTAGAAAATAATAGCTATGACTTTAGTTTTAGTGGCTTGAAAACATCTGTGCTTAACTATATTCACAATACAAGTCAAAAAGGTGAAGAATTAGTAATTGCTGATGTAGCAGCAAGCTTTCAGCAGGCTGTATTAGATGTATTAGTAGAAAAAACCTTTAGACTAGCCAAGGAAAGAAATTCCTCTAAAATAGTTTTAGCTGGTGGAGTGGCTTCTAACAAAGGGCTCCGAAATATGATGAAAGAAAGAGGATTAGTGGAAAATATCCAGATCTATTATCCTAATTCCATACTTTGTACAGATAATGCAGCCATGATTGGATCTGCTGCATATTTTAATTATATGGGCGGAATAGAGTCAAAATTAGATTTTAAGGTTATGCCAAATTTAGGTCTAGAATAATCTATATTCCACAAAACAATACACAAGTTATCCACAGTTGATAATCTGCAAAATATAAAAAACTGTGGATAATGTGGGAAAAACAGATGAAAACCATAGAATCAAGGCCTAAACATGGGGATAACCCTGGGGACAGTGTGGGTAAGTTGTTAACTCTTGTGGAAGACTCACTCAGTTAACCTTATCCACTGATTATAGTAATTATCCAATTTTAATTGGATTTCCTCTCTTTTACGAGTTAATTCTACAATATTCTGGGGATTATCATAGAGATTTGGGTTGCTAAATTCAGCATCTAAAACCCCTAATTTATCCTCAAATTTTTCTATTTCCTCTTCTAAAGTGGAAATTTTTTTTCTTTTATCTCTTTCTTCTTGAATTAGTTGTTTTTCTTTTTTCTTTTCAATTCGTATCTGTGTTTTAGTTTTTTCTTCACTTTCTTCATCATCAAAAGCAGGTTCATTTTTCTTTTCTAAATAATAATCATAATTACCTACATATTCTACTATTCCATCCACTGTTAATTC
>CAYZDC010000076.1:8138-8471 GCA_964477045.1 uncultured Tissierellaceae bacterium
AAAAATATCTATCATGGGATATCACAAAAACTGTGCCTTGGTAATCTAATAAGGCATCTTCTAGGATTTCTTTGGAATCTATATCTAAATGGTTAGTAGGCTCATCCATCAGTAAGAAATTAGCTTTGGAAAGCATTAGTTTAAGAAGTGAAATTCTGCCCTTTTCTCCACCACTTAAATCTTCAATTTCTTTAAAAATATCATCTCCAACAAATAAAAACTGGCTTAAAATAGTTCTAATCCCGTAATAGTCTAAATTGGGATTATCATCCCATATTTCATCTATAACCGTTTTTCCTAGATTTAGGGTATCCATTTCTTGGTCAAAATACC
>CAYZDC010000077.1:0-8432 GCA_964477045.1 uncultured Tissierellaceae bacterium
AATGGCATTTTATGCCAACTATCCTTTTGCACTAGCACCAGGTATGGGATTAAACGCATTCTTTACTTATACTGTAGTATTTACAATGGGAAAATCATGGCAATTTGCATTAACCGCAGTATTTTTAGAAGGGATTATATTCATTATTTTGTCATTATTTAAAGTAAGGGAAGCAATTTTCGATGCTATTCCTATGAACCTGAAAAAAGCGGTGTCAGTGGGTATTGGACTCTTTATTGCCCTAATTGGTTTAACCGGCGCTGGAATAGTAGTAGGCGGCGGAGGTACAATAGTAAGCTTAGGAAATTTAGCAGACTCAGCTAACTTAGCACCAGTACTTGCAATAATAGGTCTTGTAATCATGGGAATTCTTTTAGCCTTAAAAGTAAAAGGAGCACTTTTAATCGGAATTATTGCAACTACTTTAATAGGTATACCTATGGGCATTACTCCAATGCCTGATGGATTTTTCCAAATGCCACCTTCAATGAGCAAGGTAATGTTCCAATTTGAATGGGGCCAAATATTTACTTGGGAAATGTTAATAGTAGTATTTACATTCTTATTTGTAGACGTATTTGATACTGTAGGAACTTTAATAGGTGTAGCTTCTAAAGCAGATATGTTAGATGAAGATGGTAAATTACCAAATGTAAGCCAAGCTTTATTTGCAGATGCTATAGGTACAGTAGCAGGATCAATAATGGGAACTTCTACAGTTACAACTTATGTAGAGAGTGCTGCAGGAGTAGCTGATGGCGGTAGAACAGGACTTACTGCATTATCCACTGCAGTAATGTTTGCATTAGCATTATTCTTTGCACCAATATTCTTTATAATACCTGGAGCTGCAACAGCACCAGCACTGATCTTAGTTGGATTATTCATGATGAGTCCAATAAAAGAAATTGATTTAGATGATTTCACAGAAGCAATACCAGCATTCTTAACAATTATTATGATGCCTTTCGCATATAGTATTGCAGAAGGTATAGTATTTGGTATGGTTTCATATGTAGTATTAAAAGTTGCAACTGGAAAGAGCAAGGATGTTTCAATTGTAATGTATGTATTAGCCGCACTATTTGTTCTTAAAACAGTGCTCGCTTAGTTAATAAACAAAAGGCCGTCTTCCAAGGAGGGCGGCTTTTTTAAAATAACAAAGGGAAGTGATAAAATGTCAGTAGAACAATTTTTCAATGCAGAATCTATAGAAGAAGTAGTAGATTTACTGGACCAATTTAAAGGAGACGCTAAGATTATTGCTGGTGGTACTGACCTAGTAATAGCCCTTAACAATAAGAAAATATCACCTAAGGTGTTAATAGATATTAGTAAAATAGAAGATTTAAGGAAAATAGAAGAAGAGGATGGGAAATTAATAATTGGCTCAGCAGTTAGCTTTACTCATTTAATGGATTATATAAAAGGAGATAATAACTTAAAGGGATTATATGATGCAGCAAGGTCAATAGGCTCTCCACAAATTAGAAACAAAGGAACTTTAGGCGGAAATATTGGGCATAGCTCTCCAGCAGCAGACTCCACACCACCATTAATAGCCTTAGGTGCAAAGCTAAAAATAGCTAGCAAAAAAGGGATAAGAGAAGTACTCTTAGAAGATTACTCAGCAAAGAAAGATGGTGCTGGACTTCAGGAAGATGAAGTGATCCTTACAATTGAATTCCCAAAACTGAGAAAAAATCAATTTTTAACATTTTCAAAATTAGGTCTTAGAAAAGCATTAGCAATTTCAAGAATTACCACATCAGCAGTTATTGAATTAGATCAGAATAAAAATGTTATAGATGTAGTTATGTGTTCAGGCTCAATAGGAAGACATCCTATGAGGGAACCAGAAGTTGAAGAATATTTAAGAGGTAAAACATTAAACGAAGAAACAATTGAAGGTGCTGTAGAAGTATTAATAGATAGCATGGATGAAAGGCTAGAAGGCAGATCCACATTGCCTTATAAGAGAATCGCTATAGAAAGTATATTGAAGGAAACTCTATATAGTAGACTGAAATTTTTAAGCGAGGTGTAATTAAAGTGAAAACTATAGAACTAACTATAAATAAAATTGACTATAAAGTAGATGTAGATGGAAACATAAGACTTTTAGATCTACTTAGAGATAAATTAGGTTTAATAGGTACAATGGAAGGCTGTGGTGAGGGAGAATGCGGTGCTTGTACTGTTATTATGGATGGAGAAACAGTAAACTCCTGTATGGTTATGGCTTTTCAAGCCAATGGATCTAATATTACTACAATTGAAGGTTTAGAAGAAAATGGAGTGCTTCATCCTGTCCAACAAGCTTTTATGGATGAAGGTGCTGTACAATGTGGATTTTGTATCCCAGGAATGGTCCTATCCACTAAGGCTGTAATAGATAAAAACCCTCATCCTAGTAGAGAGGAGTTAAGAGAAGGTATATCAGGAAATTTATGTAGATGTACTGGATACAACAAAGCTATTGATGCTGGAGAAAGAGCAGCAAAATATATAGAGGAGGGTAAGAAATGAATCTTAAATCAGTAGGCAAAAACTTAATTAGAGTAGATGCTTATAGTAAAGTAACAGGAAAAGCTCTTTACCCTCAAGACATATATATGGAAAATATGGCCTATGGAAAAACCTTAAGGTCTACTAAAGCCCATGCATATGTAAAAATAGATACTTCAGAAGCAGAAAAAGTAGAAGGGGTTCTTAGAGTATTTACTCATAAGGATGTACCATTAAACGAGTTTGGGGTAATCTTTAAAGATCACGAAGTATTTACTAGCAATAAAGTAAAGAAAATAGGTGAATCACTGGCCTTTGTTGTGGCAGAATCCTATAATGCTTGTGATGAAGGATTAAAAGCTATAAAGGTAACTTATGATGAAATCCCAGGGGTATTCGACCCCATAGAAGCAATGAAGGAAGGAGCTCCACAAGTTCATGACCATACACCTAATAATATGTTTCATTATAAACTTAGAACTGGTAATGTAGAAGAAAAATGGGATTCTTATGTAGTTGCTGAAAACACTTACTCAAGTCATATGGTAGAGCATATATTTTTACAACCTGAAGCAGGCTTATCTTATATAGAAGAAGATGGTACTCTAACAGTTGTATTGGCAACTCAATACCCACATTATGACAGAGAAGAAGTAGCTAAAACTCTTAATTTACCAGAAGAAAAAGTTAGGATTATTAATACAGCAATAGGTGGAGCATTTGGTGCAAGGGAAGATATAAGCCTTCAAGTTCACTTAGCACTGGCTGCATTAACTCTTAAAAGACCTATAAAAACTATTTATAAACGAGAAGAATCATTTTTAGCTCATTCAAAAAGACACCCTATGGTAATGAAATATAAAACTGGAGCAGACAAAGATGGTTACCTGCAATTTATGGAAGCTGAAATAATTGGAGACACAGGAGCAAATGCATCTTGGGCAACAAATGTTCTCAGAAAGGCTGGAGTCCATGCAACAGGTCCTTACCATATACCAAATGTTAAGGTGGATTCATATGCAGTATATACAAACAATCCATTTGCAGGTGCAATGAGAGGTTTTGGTGCTACTCAGGTTCCTATAGCAATTGAACAACAAATGGATATACTAGCAGAAAAATTAAATATGGATCCTATAGAATTTAGACTAAAAAATGTATTTAGAAAAGGTGGCAAAACTGCTACAGGGCAAGTCTTATTAGAAAGTATACCAGTGGATAGATGCTTGGAAGAAATGGTATCTTATTCAAAGGAATATAAAAAAATAAAAGAAGAAAAGGGGCAAAACCCTTTGAAAAAAAGAGGCCTAGGAGTTGCAGCCTCATATTATGGAACGGGCTACGGAAATGGATTCCCAGATATATCTAGAGCAACTGTTAGACTATTGGAAGACAGTAAAATAGGCGTATATGTTGGAGCCACAGAAGTTGGTCAAGGTGCAAAGACTGCAATGGTACAAATCGTAGCAGAAACCTTAAATATAAATGAAGCAGATATAAAGTTAGTTAGTGAAGATACTAAATATATGTTAGATTCAGGTACTGCTGCAGCCACTAGACAAACCTATAATACTGGAAATGCAGTAAAGATTGCCTGTGAGAATTTTTTAAAGGAATTAAAAACAGTAGCCCAAAAAGAATTAGAACTTAATGCAATAGTAGGATTAGAGTTAGAAGAAGGAGAAATATATTTAAGTTTCTTCCCAGAAAAGAGAATCAGTATAAAAGCATTAAGTGAAAAATATGCAAATAAAGTTGAAGCCTATGGAGAATTTGTTGCTCAAACAACCACAATGGATCCTGAAACAGGACATGGTGCTCCATATTGGCCTTACACTTTTAATGCCTGCTTGGTATTAGTAGAAGTGGATACTACTACAGGAAGAGTTGAATTATTAAAATCAGCTTTTGCTCAAGATGTAGGAAGGGCCATAAATCCAAAGATAATAGAAGGACAGGTTGATGGCGGCTTTGCCATGGCACTAGGATACGCCTTATTTGAAGACTTAAACCTGGTGAAAGGTGAAATGAAAAATAAAATGTTTTCCAAATACCTAATACCTACTTCTATGGATATGGTGGATATAGATACAATACTTGTTGAAGATCCTGAATCAACAGCTCCATATGGAGCAAAGGGTATAGGAGAACCTACTACAATTCCAGTTGCCCCTGCTATATTAAATGCAATCTATGATGCAATAGGCCTAAGAATTTTAGATTTACCTGCTACCCCTGAAAATTTAATTAAAGCTTGGAAGATAAATAAATAAATGAAATTTTATGAAGAACTACTTTTAAACAAAAATAGCAATGAAGTAATATCTTTTGTAGGAGGTGGTGGCAAGACCACCTCTATAAAAGTTTTAGCTAAAGAGTTGTCAAGCTTAGGTCTAAAGGTATTAATTACAACTACCACTATGATATTTGAACCAATAAAAAATGCAAGTGACACTTTGTTTTTAGGAGATATTCCCCCTGATTATAATCCTAATCCTGGTACAATTACTATTTTAGGAAGTAGCATAAGGGATGGAAAACTAATTGGCTGTGACAGGGATACAATTGATAGAATCTCTAGTAGAGATTTGTTCCACTTTATATTAGTTGAGGCAGACGGTGCAAAAAGAAAGCCTATTAAAGCACCTGAATCATATGAACCTGTAATATGTAATAGCACAAGTATGACCATAGGAGTAATAGGTATTGATGCTATAGGCTTAGAAATTAATGGGGATAATGTTCATAGGCCAGAAAGGTTAAAAGAAGTATTATCAGTAACTGATAATCACATAATAGACCATAGTGACCTGGTTAAGTTAGCCTTACACCCTAAAGGGATATTTAAAGAGAGTAAGGGAAAAAAGGTATTATTTATAAATAAAATAAAAGTGGAAAGTCAGATTGAGATTGGAAAACAAATAAAAGAAAAACTTAAAGATGAGAATATATTTGTACTTTTAGGAGATATAATGAACAAAGTGTATTATTAAGGAGCAAAACATGATAACTGGAATAATAATGGCCTCAGGATTTTCAAAGAGAATGAGGACAGACAAACTGACAATAAAAATAGATGGGGAGAAAATTATAGAAAGAGTTATCAAAGCTGCTATAGATTCTAAGTTGGATAATATAATTTTAGTTTATAGAACAGAAGAAATTAGACGCATAGGAGAAAAATATAATTTAAGAACTATATATAATCCAGTTGCTCACTTAGGTCAATCAGCCAGTGTAATTATAGGAACTAAAAATAGCCATAGGTCATCAGCCTTAATGTATTTAGTAGCAGATCAACCCTTTTTAAATAAAGAAGTTATAAATAGATTAATTCTTGAATACGATGAAAATCAAGGTTCAATAGTTGTACCTTATTTTAAGAATACCTTTGGTATGCCTATAATATTTCCACCAAGATTTAATTATGATTTGCAAAATGTTCTTGGAGATAGAGGAGGCAGAGAAATAATAAATAATAATCCAAATTTAATAAGAAAAGTGTATTTTAAAGATGAAATTTTAGGAATGGATATGGATAAACCAGAAGATATTCAAGCCTTAGAATAAATGTTGGAGAAGGTGAAAAAGTGGAAATAGTTATTGTACGTGGCGGAGGAGATATAGCAACAGGAGTAGCCCATAGGCTGTTTAGAGCAGGTTTCAATATACTAATACTAGATATAGAAAAGCCTACTACCATTAGAAGACGAGTAGCCTTTAGCGAAGCTATTTATAGTAAAGAAGTGGAAGTTGAAGGTGTAAAAGCTGTTTATGTAAAAAGAATTGAAGATATATTTCATGAAATTAATAAAGGCAATATTCCTGTATATGTTGACCCTAAAGGGGAATGTATAAGTGAAATAAGTCCACTGGCTGTAGTAGACAGTATATTAGCTAAGAAGAACCTGGGTACCAACATGGATATGGCTCCAATAACCATAGGTGTAGGTCCTGGCTTTGAAGCTAGTGTTGATGTTGACCTAGTTGTAGAAACTAAAAGAGGACATTTTTTAGGTAGAGTAATATATGAAGGAACTGCCATTCCAAATACCAGTATACCTGGAAATATTATGGGTCATACAGAAGATAGAATTATTAGAGCTTCAGCAGCAGGTAAGGTAATTCCCTTAGTAGAAATTGGAGATATGGTAGAAAAGGGGCAAGTTATTTGCAAAATAGACCATAGTGAGGTAATTGCAAATATAAGCGGGATTATTAGAGGGATGATTAAAGAAGGTCTTATTGTAACCAAGGGTTATAAAATAGGGGATATTGACCCAAGGGGAAATAAGGAAAATGTAATTACCATTAGTGAAAAGGCTAGAGCCATAGGTGGTGGAGTATTAGAAGCCTTAATGTATATGATGAATGGAGGACTAGATTAATGGCAGACATGAAAGTATTAAAAAATGTATTGCAAAGAGTTGATGATGGAATGGAAGCCGCTATTGTAACTATTATTAAATCCTCTGGTTCTACTCCTAGACAAATAGGTACTTCTATGGGAGTGCTAGAAGATGAATCTATAATTGGAACAATTGGTGGAGGAGCTTTAGAAAAAAGAGTAATCGAATTAGCAATAGAAGCAATTAAAGAAGGAACCAGTATAGCTCACCATCTTCCATTGGATAGTGAAGGTATAGAAATGATTTGTGGTGGAAATGTGGATATATTCATAGATGTGTACAAACAAAAGCCTCAGTTGTTAATTGCAGGAGCTGGTCATGTGGGCTATGAACTTTATAGAGCTGCATCTCTTTTGGATTTTGACATTATAGTATTTGATGATAGAAAAGAATTTCTAAATTATGAAAGATTTCCACTGGTGAAAAAGATAGTATTAGGACCTATGCATGAAGAATTAAAAAACTATGAAATTGACAAAAATTCTTATATAGTAATAGTTACAAGAGGACATAGTTTAGACCAAGAATGCTTAGAGGCTGTAATGGACGCAGATGTAAAATATATCGGAGCCATGGGAAGCAAAAGAAAAATAAGAATAATGATGGATAATCTAAAAGAATTAGGATATTCAAATGAAGAACTAAGTAAGATCTATGCGCCTATAGGGCTAGATATAGCAACTAACAAACCTAGTGAAATAGCAATAAGTATACTAGGTGAAATCCTTCAGATAAAAAATGAAGGTGAATTGGAAAATAGGAAACAAGAATTAAAATAAAAATTTTAGAGGGGGCAACAAAATGGATAGTAAAAAGTATATTTTAGCTGTACCAAATTTCAGTGATGGTAGAAATGCAGATGTTATAGAGGCTATAACAAATGAATTAAAGAATCGTGAAGGAGTAAAATTAGTAAGTGTAGAACCAGAACACGACTTTAATAGAACAGTGGTAACCATACTAGGTGAACCAGAGCCATTAAAAGAGGCACTAGTAGCTATGGCAGGTAAATCCTATGAACTAATAGACATGACAAAGCAAAAGGGTACACATCCAAGAATAGGTGGTCAAGATACAATTCCACTATTCCCATTTAAAAACATATCATTAGAAGAAGTTACAGCATTAGCAGAAGAAATAGGAAATGAGATATTTGAAAAGTATAAAGTGCCAGTGTATTTCTCATCAGAAAATGCTAAAACAGAAGATAAAAAAACCATATCCTTTATTAGAAAAGGCCAATATGAAGGATTAAAAGCACTATTAGAAGACAAGAATCATCCTGACTATGAAGCTAGAAAACCAGATTTATCAGTAGATGGTAAATTAAGCCCAACTATGGGAGCTACAATAGTATCAGCAGATATGGAAGGTTTAACTGCATATAACGTGTTCTTAGCTACTGAAGATGTAAGTATAGCTAAAGCAATTGCAAAAGCAGTAAGAGGACCAAGCGGTGGATTCTCAACAGTAAGAGCAGTAGGAATTAAATTCCCAGAAAGAGAGGGAGTAGTA
>CAYZDC010000078.1:0-8345 GCA_964477045.1 uncultured Tissierellaceae bacterium
TGTCTAAACTAACCACTCCCACAGTATCATGGCCCTCATAGGGAAATAATTCTTTGTTCTCTAAATCCAAGTCATTAAATCTCTCCTTACAGTTTTTCTCCACATTTTGGACAATATTCAAAATCTTCATCAGTAGTATAATTACAATTGGAACAAGTTTTCACCCTATTTTTATTTTCTTGTAGCACTATCAAGTTGCTTACATCAATCTTGTTTATTTGGCCTCTTTCAATTGCCTTACCTAGGTCACTATCTATGGAGTACAGGCTGCCACAGCAAGTGGTTCTAGCAAAGTATTTTTTGTTCCATTTTAATAATGGTATAAAAAACAAACTAGCATATGAATAGGTCATAAATAATTCCAATCTTCCATAAGATCCACAAGAGGGACATATAATCATCTGAGTGAAATCAATATTCTTTTGTTTATTCGATATTCCAAATATAAAAAACATAATTACCTCCCCACCAAACACTGGGGACAGTCCCCAGTGTTAGAAATCGTCCCAGTTCCAGTTCTTCATCTTCTCTCTAAAGGTTTCATAAACCAGGTTAATAGATTCTTCATCTGCCTTAATCCATTTAAACCCATCATGTTCATGAGACAATTTAACTTCTCCCTCTTCCAAACTACATAAGTATATTACTCCAGTTATTTGATAATTACCTCTAATCAAGTCCCAGGTATCTATTAATTTTATAGGTTTAACTTTTAATCCTGTCTCTTCCATTATTTCTCTTTTTATAGTTTCTTCTGCTGTTTCTCCAAATTCCATACGCCCTCCAGGCAACTCCCAAAGGTCTTCCTTCACACCAGCTTTATGCATTACTAAAAATCTATTATCACGTAGAATTAAAGCCTTTACTCCAAAGTCTATTCTTTTACTATGAGCCATTTCCTTCACTCCTATGCTTTACCCTAATCTATTTGTCTACCTCTTCCTTTTTATGATATATAAATCTCCTTAATATCATTTTGCCAACCACAAAAATAATTAAAGTAAATATAATAATATAGATGTAATTAAAATCAATATCAAGTAGTTCTAATGTCTTAATAGTAATACCAAAAATTATTGCATACACTATTGCATCAATATAATATTTAAATGTTTCTTTCATATAATTATCCCCTCTATCTTTTCTATAATTAGAACCAAACTATTGTTCCCATATTATAATTATCCAACACTTTAAACATTGGGGACTGTCCCCGGCGTTATTTCTGGTGCCACATACCAATTTGGAATATGGGTTTTATAACCATTATAAGAATCATAAGTTTTTTTAATATTTCCTAAAGCTACATTTAGCTCATCTTGTCCAAAGGCTACTGACCAAGGAATACTAGCTAGGGAATTTCTAGCGTTATATAAACACATTAGTCTAAAAAATTCATCAGGCACCTTATTATCGAAATATCCATGAATTTGTCCATTAGCAAAATCAATACTATTATCCCAACTAAAAATAAATCTATCATACTCTTCCCACGGATCCCCAAAACTAGACCTATTAAAATCTATTATGCCAAGTTTCTTGTCGGTAGTTATAAT
Source organism: uncultured Tissierellaceae bacterium (assembly GCA_964477045.1). Classification (GTDB taxonomy): domain Bacteria; phylum Bacillota; class Clostridia; order Tissierellales; family Tissierellaceae; genus CAYZDC01. The sequence goes on from CAYZDC010000078.1 coordinate 1,557, forward strand.
CATATTCCCTAGGTGGTAATCTCCGTGTTGAAAAGTAGTAGGCCTATCTTTTAAGTAAATCTCATTTTCTCTTATAGCATTAATAATATCCTTATCATAATCAATTGAAATACCACATTCCCTATATGCACCAATACCATTTTCTATCTTTCTCTTAAATCTATCTTCCCATAATTCTACTGTAGATTTAGGACTGATACTATGTATAGTTCTAAGCTTTTTACCAGCTTCAACTCCTAAATTGTATTGCTTTATTTTAGATAGTGTTGGTAAATGTTCTATAGCATCTTCCCCTTCTATCCATTTAAGAAGCATGTATACCATAGTTCCATTATTACAAATTCCAAAATCCATGGGAGTTGACATATTAAGATTGAAGTTTGCTAATTCTTTTAAATTTTCATACTCTAACTTCTTCCTTTTATACAAATCAATATTGGAAAATCTTAGAATATATTTATTGTTATTCTCATCCACAACATAAAACTTAATATCCTCAGACCATCCTTTATTAATATACTCAATAATAGTCCAGTGATTAAATCCTTTTATATCCTTTAATTTATCTAGATTCTTCATAGACTATTTTTCTCCCTTTCTGTTTTATTATTTACATATTTGATCCCAATCCCAATTATTATGCTTATGTAAAATAAATATCCTACCCTATAAAATAATCTAATCTTTATTTCTTAAATACTAACACAAGGACAGATAACAAAGCCCCTAGTATCAGAAATAAAGGTTGTTTAAAAGTTATAAAACCTATAACACCAAAAGATAATATTATTGAATATAACAAAGAATCCCCTTTAAATAAACTAGATTTCTTTTCTTTTTTTCCATTTGAAATTCTCCTATTGAATTTACAATTTAATTGTTCATCCTAACCAGTTGTTTATATAAAATAATAGTCCTAATATAGCACCAAATACAGCACCAAATATAACACAGACTAAAACTTTTTTATTAGTTGATTCAGCCGTCTTATTACCTTTTTCAGTCATGTTCTCACCCCGCTTTATTTATTCATCTGAGTTTTACCCAATTCTTAATATGACAAGCTCAGATTGGCTACAATTAGCAATTGGAAAACCTCAATCTTTGAATATCATAACAAAAGTTATGGCAAAAATACCACCTATTAAAAACCACAGCTTTCCTGAAATTACATAAGCCATACAGCCTATAGCCAGTCCAAGAGAACCCCAAACCATGGCTGAATTGCTTTTATTGTTTTCTGCATTTTTCATATTGCCTCTCCAGTCGTTAATTTTTTTTGAATCTATATTTATTTACTGCAAGCCATATAAATATAGGAATTGTAACAACCGCTAAGCAAATATAGAACGAGGTAGAATCATTCCCTTGATATACAGCATAATATATCGTACCTAAGAAAGACCAACCACAGCCAAGAACCAATAATGGAAATACCATACCACGTTGGTAAACTCTACCCTTCTCAGAATTACGATACTCTTTTCCAAGAAAAGTGTTTTTCCCTAATGCATTAAAAATCGCTTGAATCAAAAAGCTTAAACCGAATATAGTAAAAGCCATTATAAACACCTCCACTAATACCTTATCATACCATAATTATACATGTATCTCATCAATTCTCAAGCACTATATAGCTAATAAAGTATTATTAAATATTTGTTTCTTGACTGAAATCCATTTACTCAATATAATTTACTTAAGCGAGGGGAAGCAGATGATAGAATTAAATGTAAATAATTTAACGAAATTTTTTGGAGCTAGTAAAATATTTGAAAATATATCTTTTGAGTTACAAACTGATGAAAGGGTTGGCTTGATTGGTCAAAATGGATGTGGAAAAACTACCTTAATGAAAGTATTACTAGGAGACGAGGAATATCAAGGGGGTACCATTAGTTTTCGTAAAGGAGCTAAAGTAGGATACTTGGATCAGATTTATTATGGAGACCCAAATGTTCTAGTTATCCATCTATTAGAAGAATCCTTTGAAGATATATGGAGATTAAAATCCAATTTAAAAATAATAGAAGAAAATATGAAATTATTAAAGGGAACTGATTTAGATAGAGAAATGGAGAATTACTCACTCTTAATGCATGAATATGAATTAGCTGGTGGTTATGATGTAGATACTAATATCAACAAAATATGTCAAGGCTTGATGATACCAGATAGTTTTCGAAACAAGCCCTTCAGCATGCTTAGTGGTGGAGAAAAGACCAGAGTATTATTAGCACGGCTCTTATTAATCCAACCAGATATCTTATTATTAGATGAACCTACAAATCATTTAGATATTAAATCTATAGAATGGCTAGAAAGTTTTTTATCTGAATATAAAGGTTCTGCATTAATCATATCCCATGATAGGGTTTTCTTAGATAAAGTTGTTAATAGAATAATTGAATTAGAACCAACTAGAGCAAATCTTTACAATGGTAATTATAGTGCTTATTTAATCCAACGGGAAATTCGTTTTGAACAAGAATATAAAATTTATGTAAATAATCAAAGGAAAATCGAGCAAATGGAACGGCAAATTGAAAGATATAGAATTTGGGGTGCCATGAGAGATAGTGACAAAATGTATAGACGAGCTAAAGAGATTGAAAAGCGACTTGATAAGGTAGATCTTATAGATAGGCCTAATATGGAAAACTCTAAAATCAGGTTAAATAATAGTTCTATTAGAAGAACAGGGAAAATAGTTTTAAAAGTTGAATCCATTTGTAAATCCTTTGAAAATAAAAAGTTATTTGATAACCTATCATTTACATTATTCTATAAAGATAGATTATGTATTATGGGAGATAATGGTAGTGGTAAAACTACTTTACTTAGAATTATATTAGAAGAAGTCCTAGCAGATAAGGGCAAATTTTCTCTAGGTTCTAATGTTAATATTGGATACTTACCTCAAATTGTAGTATTTGAAGATGAAGAATTAACAATATTAGATTATTTCTCAGCCTATCATAGAATAAGTCAATCTGAAGCAAGGTCGGAATTGGCAAAGATGTTATTTGTTAGAGATGATGTATTTAAAAAGATTAAATCACTATCTGGTGGTGAAAAATCTCGGCTTAGACTAGCGTCACTAATTTTAGACAAGGTAAACCTAATGATCTTAGATGAGCCTACAAACCACTTAGACATTGATTCAAGGGAAGTTCTAGAAGATACTCTAAATGATTATGATGGTACTATATTATTTGTAAGTCATGATAGATACTTTGTAGAAAAAATTGCTAATAAAATGATGATATTTGAAGATTCTAAAGTAAAACAATATCCTGTATCCTATAGGGATTATCTTGATATTAGAAAAAAAGAAACATTAGCTACTCCTGAAGTAAAGACTATAGCATCAAAACCTGCTCCTACAAGACCTACAAAAAAAACCGTTAATAGTTTTAAACTGAATAAGACAGAAGAAGAAATCCAGGTACTGGAAGAGCATTTAGCTAAGGTAAATACTGAAATGGTCCAACATAGTAATAATGCAGATAAATTGCTCCAATTATTCCACGAAAAGAAGGAATTAGAAGGGGATTTAGAAAAGCTACTTAATACTTGGGCTGAAATACAAGAATAAACAGTGGGGATATCCCCACTGTTTTTATTTTAAATATTACAAGTATAAGACTACACAGGTTCAGATTATCCAAAAATCGCATTTATTATTGATAGTGATATGAATCCCACTGCCCAAGCTATAGTTGTTGGTATAGACCAAATTCTCATTTGTTCTTTGGGATCTGTAATTCCTATTGTTCTATTTACAACCCAGAAAAACGAGTCTGAGAAATAACTAAAGAATAGGGAACCTATACAAGCGGATAATGTTGCAAATACTGGATCAACACCTAAGCTTAACATAATAGGTGCTGTGATTGATGCAGAAGTAAGCATTGCTACTGTTCCCGAACCTTGTATAAATCTCATAAGGGTTGATATTAAAAATGGTAAAAATAGTAATGGAATATTGGAATCTGCTATAAAACCTGCGATGTATTCTCCTACACCACTATTTCTAAGGACTGCACCAAGCGCCCCTCCTCCGCCTGTAACCAATATTACTATGCCTGCAGATGCTATTCCTTTTTCCATTGCATGTAGTGTTTCTTCTCTGGTATTATCTTTTGTTAAGGTAATTATTGCGATTATAAGGCCAATTGCTACTGCTATTAAAGGTGTTCCTAAAAACTTTACAATTGTACCAAATAATCCACTAAACTTTAAAACTGCACCAACTGTATTTAGTAGTATTAAGATAATAGGAACTATAATTGGTGCAAAAGATGTAGCTATTGATGGTAACTCCTCTTGATTAAAGCTAGAATCTAGATCCTCTGCGATTTGAAAACTATCGGGTCTTACCCATCCATCTCCGTCTTCAGCAGGAAGTTGATAAATTTGTTTGCCTAGTTTCTTGGCATAAGGCATAATTGATAAAAGCATTGGAATTGCAATAACAATTCCCCACAGAATTACTGAGCCAACATTAGCTCCATATATTCCCGCTACCCCAACAGGTCCTGGTGTTGGAGGTACCATTGTATGAGTTATAACTAATCCAGCTGCTAAAGCAATCCCCAATGTAACTATTGACTTTTTAGTTTGTTTTGAAAGGGCTCTTGCCAAGGGAGCAAGGATTATGAAACCAGAGTCACAAAATATTGGAATAGATACTAAGAAACCAGTTACTGCAAGTGCAGCTTCTTCTCTATCTTTTCCAAAAAGCCTTAAAAAAGTAAAAGCCATTCTTTTTGCAGCACCACTTGTTTCAAATAATTGGCCCATCATTACTCCAAAGCCAATGATTATTCCTATACTACCTAAGGTTGACCCAAATCCTTGAGTTATTGAACTAACAACATCTTGGGGGTCCATACCTCCAACTAATCCTATCACTACTGCTGCAATTATAAGAGCTAAAAATGTGTGGAATTTTGTTTTAAGTATAAGATAAACTAATAGTAGAATTCCTACAATCATACCTATTATCATCTGATTACCTGATACAGCCATGCCTTCCATAAATACCTCCTATATTTATTTATTTGTTAAAATTTGGTGCATATTTTGCAGCTAATTTTACTGCATCAATCATACTAACAGATGAAGCTGTATTTTTGCCTGCACGTGTATATGCTGTTCCATGGTCAACACTGGTTCTTAAAAATGGCATAGAGTTAGTTAATGAAATAGTTCTTTCGAAGTCGTAAGTTTTTGTAGCAATATGACCTTGATCATGATACAAGCTCAATACACATCCGTATCTCCCCTGAAGCCCTATTGAAAATACTGAGTCTGCTCCTATAGGGCCTACTACATCATAGCCTCTTTTCTGAGCTTCTTCTATAGCAGGTATTATTTCTTCTACTTCCTCCATTCCAAATAATCCACCTTCTCCAGAATGAGGATTTAGTCCTGCAACTGCCATTTGTCCTTTAACTCCAAGCTTTTCTAACGCTTCCATAGATCTTTCTATATAATCTAAAACTCTATCATACTTAACAAGATCTATTGCATCTTTTAATGAAACGTGTCTTGATAAGAAAAACACTCTTAATTTGTCTACTTCAAACATAGTAAGTGGATCTTTAACACCTGAAATGTCTTCATATATTTCAGTATGTCCAATATATGGAACTCCACCTTCTCTTAAAGATTCCTTGTTTATTGGTGTGGTTGCAACAGCATCAACTTTTTTTGCCATGGCTAATTCTCCTGAAAGTTTAATGTATTCATAGGATGCTAGACCACATTCTCCATTTACTTTCCCCCACTCATAAGGCTTTGTGATAATTCCTAAATCTATCATATCTATAGTTCCTTCTTGAAATTTTGCATCTTCAATATTTTCTACTACATTTATTTCAAGATCAAGACCAGTAACTTCTAATGCTCTTTCTACAACATATTTATCTCCAATTAAAAATGGCCTTGCTACCTCCCAAACACTTTTATCTGCCCAAGTATGCATGGCTATTTCTGGACCTATGCCAGCTGGATCTCCTAATGGTACTGCTATAATCGGTCTGTTTTTCATATTATCTCTCCTATTCTTTTTTTAATTTTTCAAAACAAATCTTCATGGCATCACTGCCTCCTACCATTCCACCTTTGCTTATTATCCTATGTTCTGGCATTAGCCCACCTATCATCCTACCATATGCACTTAAAGGTATTACTTCTTCTCTTATTTCAATACCTTGAGATTCCATATACTTAGAAAAGGCCACTGTTATATCGCCTCCGCTAATAAAAGAGCCTGCAAATGAAAAGTCACTTAGGATTGTATTTCGTGCTATTTCTGCTAAACCATCTGCAATTCTTATAGATATATCATCCATATGAATATTTTCTTCTTTCGCTACCTGTGTTAAATCAATACGCTTTTCCCCTTCTTCATAAGGGGTTGTTGTAATCATTAGATAATCATTATAATGTAACTTCTCAAAAGCCTCTTTACTAGCCCTTTTTATTTCTTCATCTCTTTGGCTTTCAATTGACAAAAGACCAGCATCTACTTTAACTACCGCAAAGTCATAATAATTTAAAAGTTCCTTTATTTGTGTAATAGATATATCTGTCACACTTCCTACAACCATTAACACTTTATTTAACACTTCATCTCTTTCTAACATTTGATTTGCTACTTCTAGTGTAAATGGCCCTGGGTCTGCTGCAAAAAAACTTAAACCAGAGGCTAAAGCAGCTGATGCAATAATTTCAATATGTCTATCAGCAAAACTAAAACAAAAGTATATTTAGGAAAAA
>CAYZDC010000079.1:0-8279 GCA_964477045.1 uncultured Tissierellaceae bacterium
TTATCTAGGATTATAAAATAGGATATTACCTATTGGACATGCAAAGCAAATATTGAAGTGGGGATGTTTTATGTACTAAATATGGTTATATGTAGAAGAATAAACTTACACCAAGGGGTTAATATATATCCAAGACATCATTATTGACCTCTCAAGGCACGTAGAGTGCGTGGTAGGAATACAGAGAATTACCTAATCCAGACAGATGTCTAATTATAGGCATAAGCGGCATATTATATTAAAATTTATACACGAGGAAAAGCACATAGTTTTCAATTATATTGCAATGAACAGAAGGAAAATATACTTTTTTGCCAGAATTAATATTGTTGTTGCTGTAACTGTTTTTAATCTTATAATATAAGAAATTTCTTTCTGGATATAATTCCAAATAAATATATTTATTTTCTAGATTGATATTTAAACAAGCTTCAATTGCATTGTCTATAGTATTAAATAAAATAGAGCTTAGATCTAGATCATCAATGTTTAACTTTGCTTGCCGGAATCTTAAATTCAGTTTATATAATCAAAACAATTGACATACCTAGACTATCTATATATAATTATACATAGATGTTCTAGGTATGTTTTAATATGGAGGTGTAACCGTGAAAATTGATAAAGGCTTTATAGGTGGAGGAACAAATTTACTCCTGTTAACTTTGCTTAATCAAAAAGATATGTATGGATATGAGATAATAGGAGAGCTAGAAAGACGTTCTGATGAAGTGTTTAAGTTTAAAGAAGGCACACTATATCCTATTTTACACAAGTTAGAGAATAGTGGGTACCTTAAATCCTACAAATCTAAAGGAGATGCAGGAAGAGAAAGAAAGTATTATCAAATTACTAGAAAAGGGAAAACGCAATTAGTTGAAGAAAAACAACAATGGGAAGTGTTTTCTAAATCTATGAATATGATTGTAGTTGGTGAAGAATATGCACTTTGATAAAATTGAAGAATTTTTAGACGAAACTCTTTCATATGTTAAATTTGTATTAGACAGATATGAAATAAAATTAGAGCTTAAGGATCATATGATGGATAAATTAGATTATTATATAGAATCAGGACATGATGGAGATGAAGCTGAAAGGCTGACTATAAAAGATATGGGAGATCCTAAAGAAATAGGAGTCGAACTAAACAAACAGCACAATCCAATTATAGGGTGGATATGGAGAATTAGTCGTGTTGCAGTTATCTTATTTATAATTATTAACATTTTTACAGTAGGTAGTCTAGGACTTATTTCTATATTTTCTACCAGTGAAGTAAGTAGAATTCCTAAAGAAGATATTCTATATAGAATAAATTTAGATGAGAAAGTACAAATAGATAATAGGATTATAAAAATAACCAATATAATTTATGAAAAGAATGGTGATATGAATATATTCTATAAAGATTATGAAAAAAGTATTCTAGGAGGGGGTTGGAGCTTAGGATATTTAGGAACTATAAAAGATGATTTAGGAAATGAATATAGAGGATATTCAGGTTCCTCCAGTGGTGGAATAGTTACTAAAAGCAGAAAAACTATTAAGGACTTTTCAAAGGATGCAAATACACTAATAATTGATTATGATTTATATAACAGAAAATATAGGATAGAAATACCTTTAAAGACAGGTGAAGATAATGAATAGACCTAAGAAAATTTTAATAAATATAGCAATAATATTAGTCCTGTTTTTTGTATTTCTTCGAAGTACAGGTTTATACTTAACTCCATTAGGGGCTCATAAAGCTTCTGAAAAGACTATCCATTATGGACCATCAAAAATTGTTCATATAGAAGATTTCCCTGAAGGTAAATATATATTAGGTAAATATGATAAATGGATTTCTGCTAATACTATAAATAAAAGTTTGGTTTTCTTTTGGCGTATCGGCAACCAGGCAATAGGTATAGAAAACGATCTTACTAAGGCTATAAATATTAGTTATGGAATGTCAGGAGGGAATTATAGATATTATGGGATTGTTAATGATGAGAAGATTAAAAAGGTAGAAATACTATTAGATAACGAACAAGTACTTACAGAAACCGAGTTTTATGACGATATGTTTATATTTGCTCGTTCATCACCTAATGACAAATTCCCATATGTAGCTAGTGTTAAGGGGTATGATATAGATGATAATTTAATCTTTCAAGAAGAATTTTAAAATGCAATAAGATTTTCAATGGTCAAATTTGTTTAAAGGAGAGTTTATAAATTACCAAAATTGTGGGTTTTGATAAAATATACCATAATATTTTATATAATAAAAGGAGTCAAGGTTATGGATAAAAAGTTCATCACTAGTATAAAAATTAATTGGGATAAAGTTGAAGAAGACAGCTTTGTAAGAAATATTCCTGCTATTTTATCCATTAATCAGCTTAAAATTAGGAATAATATTACTTTTTTTGTAGGTGAAAACGGAACCGGTAAATCTACCTTACTTGAAAGTATTGCAGTAGCATATGGATTTAATCCTGAGGGAGGAAATAAAAACTTTAACTTCTCAACTATGAATACTCATGCTGAGTTTTATCAAGCTATTACAGTTGTTAAAAATGGAATAAAGCCTAAAAGCAACTTTTTCCTTCGTGCAGAAAGTTTTTATAATGTTGCTAGTAAGATTGAAGACTATAGAGATGGTGATAATTATGATGACTATTACAAAAGTTATGGTGGAAAGTCACTTCATCATCAGTCACATGGTGAAAGTTTTCTCTCATTAATTCAAAATCGATTTACTGAAAAAGGATTATATATATTAGACGAGCCTGAAGCAGCCTTGTCACCACAGAGACAGTTAACCTTATTAATGATTATATATAATTTGGCTCAAAAGGGGTCACAGTTTATTATTGCTACTCATTCACCAATTCTGTTAGGAACACCAGAAGCTGCCATACTATCTTTTGATAATGGTAATATTAGAGAAATAGAGTACGAAGAAACTGAGAGCTATAAAATAACAGAACTATTTATTAATAATAGAGAATCATTGTTAAATAATTTATTGAAATAAGAAATGGAGTTCTATAGTGCTATTCCGGTCTTATATCTATTGCAACTTATACATGAAAAAATAAATGATTAGGGGTGTTTCTTATGGTAGGACCAATTTGGGTGGCTTGGCTTGTTTTTGTACTATTATGCTTATTTTCTATTGTATTGCTATCAGGGAAAGGTGGGTTTTTAGTAGCAGGATTTAATACACTTCCAAAAGAGGAAAAAGAAAAGTATAATCAAAAAAGATTATCTCGAATTATGGGTGTTGGATTTAGTATTATTACAATTATTATTGGAATTTCAATTTATTATAAATTTGAATTACCTTCTAGCATTAGTTGGTTTTTTCCATGGGGAATTTTATTAACTACTGACCTACACTTTAATTAGTTGTAGGTCTTTTTCAAAAGATTTATGGGGATAGATCCGATCCTAAGAATAATTCATTAAAGGCAATATTATTTAACCTAATATTTTATGCTTAGTGGATTATATTCAATATGATATTAAAAAAAATAAGTAATATATATTATATTTAAGTAAATGATAGGATATTGCTTTAAAAATAATATAATATAAATGGAGGTATATAGGTGTTAAGAATGGAGGGAAAAAAATGACCCTGGCAAAAAAATAGAAGAGATATTAAAAGATGAATTAAGACCAGAAAATATTAAGACAGTTATAGATATAGCAGAGTTTTTAAAATTAAAAGAACTGGACATCGAAGAATATGAAGTATAATATCCAATATGATAAAAGATGTTTAAAATATCTTAAGAAACTTAGTAAAGATAATCAACTAAGAATAATCAAAGCGATAAATGAATTACCAATTGGAGATGCGAATCTAATTGTAAGATACATAGGTATTTTAAAAATAAGACATAATGAGTAAATCTTTTCCCCTAAAATGGGTATTAATATAAAATATATTAATTCTTATTTGAAGGGGTTTATTTATAAATACCAACACTAGTTCATATGGAATATAAGAAGTAGATGTAAATAAAAAATTAGGAGAGATTTTTATGATTTTTAAAGACTTAGAAAGTATAAAGCAAATAATAATTATGGCAACACTTTTTTATTTTTCAATCATAGTAATATTAAGAATTTCTGGTAAAAGAACTCTTTCTGACTTAAATGCATTTGATTTTGTAGTAACAGTAACCATTGGGTCTATAGCAGCTACTACTATTTTAGCAGTTGATACTACCTATGCAGATGGGTTTGTAGCAATAGTGACTTTAGTTTTACTACAATTTATAGTTGCAAAACTAGATGTAAATTTTAGGTTTGTAAGTAAAATATTAAAGTCAAACCCAACTTTGGTATATTTTAACGGAGAGTTTTTAGAAAAAAACATAAAAAAAATGAGAATTACAAAAGGTGATATTCTTCAAGAAATAAGAAATCAGGCAGGAACTACTATAGAATCAATAAGTGCAGTAATTTTAGAATCTAACGGTAAGCTATCCATTTTATCTAATATAGAGGAAGATAATTTAAAAAAATTGAAGGACTATAAGTAAAAATAAAACATCAAAAAATAGTTTCACTAAAAAATTATTGGGATAGTATTAATAATTATTTTATTAGTCTTTATAATGAATTATTTCCTTTATCATATCCTCTTCAATTTCCCATATATTAGCTTGTACCTTAAATATATTCCAATCATCTATATCAAAAACCCTGATCCAACTATCCATTACTTTTCTTCTTTCCGCAGGATAGAAGTGAGCTACTTTTTTATCTATAAATGAAAATCCATGCTTAAAACCTTTTGCTTCTAATTCTTTCTTATAATTTTCTTCGTCTTCTTTATCTTTTGGAATATATAAATGATTTAATACATAGTCCCACTTTGTTCCATCAAAATATATTATTTTAGATTTCTCTACTTCTAATACATATACTACAGTGTCAGGAGTAGGCCTTAACATATTACCTTCACTAATAGAACACCATATAGGGTATTGGACACCTTTTGGTTTAGGGATTATCTTATCTGCTTCTTCATTAAACCAGTTATAAAGCTGGAGGATATAATCAGAAATATCTCCAAATTTTTCTCTTAGATGGGTTTGGGAAATTCTAATGACACCATTTTCTTTTAGTTCATCTAAACTTCTAATATCTTGTCTTGTCCAAAGTTTGACCTTTTCGCCCTTAATATTATTTTTCATTAAATACATCTCCTAAAAATATATAATTATATTGGAAGAATTGTGATTAGTTAAGCCTTTATTGTGGATAGATTTAAATTATACCTTAAGTTACCCCCAGAAGCATTGGTTTTAATCTATAGGTATGATATTATTATATATCATAAAGGGGGTAATTTCAGTGAAAGATTATCTAAAGGTAGACCATGTAATTGAAGAAAAAATAAATATAGACAATATTCCGGCCTTACTGTTCCAGCCTAAAAATAAAACAGGACAATTACATACTATTATACTTTATCATGGGTGGAGTTCTAGTAAAGAGAGTCAACGAATTAGGGCATTTATATTGTGTAGTTTAGGCTATCAAGTTGTAGTTCCAGATGCTATCCATCACGGAGAAAGAGGGTTACTTGATTATGCAGACCCTAATAATGTTCGTGATTACTTTTGGTCTGTTGTATTTAAAAATATAAATGAATCTGGGAAAATAATAGATTATACTATTAAAAATAATAATGCAAATAAGGATACAATTACTGTTTTGGGGCATTCAATGGGAGGCTTTACTTCTGCAGGTATATTTACCCATAACCCTATGGTTAAAGCTATGGTAGTAATCAATGGCTCCTGCAATTGGTCTCATACAAATAGTATATTTAAAGAAAATCCTGCCTTTGTTAACTCTGTAGATTATGAAGAAATAGAAGAGAAGATAGAATCCTTAGATCCAATGAATAATTTAGATAAGATAATAAATAGACCAATTTTGATTCTTCATGGGGAAGCTGATAATGTAGTTCCTATTGGGAGTCAGCATATATTTTATGAAAAGCTTAAACCTATGTATAGTCATAAAGAAGATATTGATTTTATCCAATATCCAAACTTGGGTCATTTTGTAACAACTAATATGATGGAACAAGTGGCTATATGGTTGCAAAATATTTTAATATCATAATATTAAATACTAAAATAATAGGCATTCCTATTACAAATTTCATTTTTTTAGTTTTATGTTTAAAAATTTGCATGCCAATTAAACCACCTACGGCTCCACCTAAGAATGATACAAATAATAGAGTCGACTCAGGAATTCTCCATTGCCTGCTTCTGGCTCTTTTTTTATCTAAAGTAAACAATATAAAAGTAATCACATTTATAAGGATTAAGTATAATCCAATCCTATAATCTATGTTAATCATAATCTAACCCCGCATTTTTATTTTTAATGAAAATAATAAACTTTAGTAAATAAAATATTATTTCCCCATTTATGATAAACCAGTTGAAAACACTAACTCTTAACAAGAACAAAATATTCATAATCATTGACATATACCCTTAAGTATTATACTATAAACTAGAATATATACAAATTTATTTGTTGAAAATAAATGAAAAATTTATATAAGATTTGAATTTATAAAAATGAGGAGGAAGACCATGGAATTTGTATTTGATATGGAAAAGAATAAAGACAAGATAGAGAGTTTTGAATTGTTTATAAAGGAGCACGAAGATAAACCAGGGGCTCTTATGCAAGTATTGCAAGAAGCTCAAAACTCATTTGGTTATTTACCAATAGAAATGCTGGAATTAACTTCAAAGGGTTTAAAAATCCCTATGGCAGAAATATATGGTGTAGCAACTTTTTATTCGCAATTTTCTTTTATTCCGAAAGGAGAGAATAATATACACGTATGCTTGGGTACAGCTTGCTATGTAAAAGGAGCGCAAGCCATTCTGGAAGAAATAGAAGATAGATTAGGAATAAAACAAGGAGGAACTACAACAGATATGAAGTTTTCTATTAACCCTACTAGATGTATAGGCGATTGTAGTTTAGCTCCAGTAATACTTATTAATGAAGACGTTTATCCTAGAGTTAATACTAGTGATATTAAAGGTATATTAGAGAAATATTAATATAAAAGGAGGAATTTTTATGATGAATTTGGAAAAATTAAATGAAATAAAAAATAGATCTAAAGTAGAGTTGATTCATCGTTTAGAGCTTGAAGATAATACACTTATTACTGCTGATGAGATAAAACTTAAAGGCAAGTATTACGAAAAGCAGGTTAGGATTGCTCTTAAAAATTGTAAGATTATAGATCCATTGAATATAGAAGAGTATATAGCTTTAGATGGTTATTTTTCATTATGGGATATACTAAACAATATGACACAGCAACAAGTCATAGACGTAGTTAAAGATTCTGGTCTAAGAGGTAGAGGCGGTGCAGGCTTTCCTGCAGGAAGAAAATGGGAAACAGCCTATAAATACTCTGCTGACCAAAAATACATAATTTGTAACGCAGATGAAGGAGATCCAGGAGCATTTATGGATAGGTCTATTTTAGAGGGAGACCCTCACGCAGTATTGGAGGCTATGGTTATAGCTGGCTATGCTATAGGAGCTGACCAAGGCTTTATATATGTTAGAGCTGAATATCCATTAGCTGTACAAAGACTTAATCATGCAATTGCTCAAGCCAAAGAATATGGAGTATTAGGTAATAATATAATGGGAACAGATTTTAATTTTGATATTGAACTAAGACTAGGAGCTGGAGCTTTTGTATGTGGGGAAGGTACTGCTTTAATGGAGTCAATAGAAGGAAAAAGAGGAATGCCAAGAACGAAGATATATAGAACTGCACATAGAGGACTTTGGCAAAAACCTACTATAATAAATAATGTTGAAACATTAGCAAATGTACCAATAATATATCAAAAAGGGGCAAAATGGTTTAGAAAAATTGGAACAGAGGAATCCCCAGGAACCAAAGTATTTGCGCTTGTCGGTAAAGTTAAAGAAGCAGGACTAGTAGAAGTTCCAATGGGTATGTCTATCAGAGAAATAGTATATGATATAGGTGGAGGAGTAGTCGATAATAAAGATATCAAAGCTGTTCAAACAGGTGGACCATCAGGTGGATGCATACCAAAACGATTATTAGATACAGCCGTAGATTTTGAATCATTAGCAGCTATTGGTTCAATAATGGGATCTGGTGGGATGGTAGTAATGGATGAAACAGATTGCATGGTAGATATAGCAAGATTTTTCTTAGACTTTACAGTAGA
>CAYZDC010000080.1:0-8187 GCA_964477045.1 uncultured Tissierellaceae bacterium
CTGGAACTCCCCCACCATTAGGTTTGTCTTCCCAGTCTTCTCCAAAGTTGGATTGGGTTAATTGTGAACTTCCTATGGAAAGTATATCTAAATATCCCGCATCTGCCAGAGTTTTTGCCCACCGGATAAATTCCTCTACATTTTCCAACCTAGTTTCAGATGAAGAATATGGTCCTACATGGGCCCTCATTAGTGGGACAAAGGTTTTTTTCATATTAGCATCTATTCTTTTTACTACTGTATCTTTGTTTGTTCCATATTCAGGATAAGTGCCTTTATGAACTGGTTTGAAATCCCTATATTCTCCAGAATCTATTACGCTTCTACCAAATTCCATAAGTCTATCGTCGTATTGACTTCCTTCCATTATATCTTTTGGAATTCTTTCTTCTGGAACATCCATTTTCAAAAGTGTTTCACGAGCTGTTTCTCCACCCATATAGGTTTTAACCAAGCCTTTGAATTCCTTTTCTATTACTGCACAGGTTTGAGGTAATCCTCCAAAGGATACAGAATCAATAGGCCCATCTTGGTACTTTAGCAAATTGTGGTTCTTTAATTCCTGGAGCAAGTAGCCTACCATATTTACTGCATCATCTTGATCTAATCTATAACTTATACCTATTCTAGTGATTTTGTTTTCTTTGATCCAGTCCACTACTTTTTTTCTATTTATTTCATGTCTATAGTCGTTTAAAGCTTTTGCCACATGGTCATCTGCTATTACAACTGTATAACCACAATCTCTTAATAACTCTGCAGCAGAATTCACTCCCAGAGTATGAGCATCAAGAGCCGGTTTTATAAATCCATATACATCTAAGTTTAAGTCTTTCATCTTATTCCTCCTCGTTCATTGTTAGCTTTAATTTATTATATTTTAATTATACTTTTATGTCATTCTGAGCAGAGCGAAGAATCTAAGGTTTTAAGATTCCTCATTGCATTCGGAATGACATTGGTCATATGACCAATTTTATAGTTCTTTAAAAGCGGAGATCCTTCGTAAGCAGTGATTATACTGAGAGTCTCAGGATGACATATCAGTATGTGTTAGTCGTTAGATGGTAAAACTAAGCGAAAGACACAAAATCTAGAATATAATTTTGGCCTCCTGCTTATCTGAGCGCAGCTTAAGAATCTACTCTTTTAATCTTTTAATTGTGCATTGTGCATTGTGCATTGAGACCATTGTAAATTTATTTTACCTGTTATCTGTTACTTGTTACCTGCTCTCGTCATCCTGAGCGTAGCGTGAGGATCTACTCTTTAGGTCTCCTCTTTTCTCTATTATCTCTATATCCTGATTATATCACATAATAAGAGGCCATTATAATAATTATAATAGCCTCTTTTCTTTATCTTTTTTATTTAGGAAACCAAGGGAAAAACTTTGGTGTATGTTTGCTGTATTGGATAAAATCTGGTCTGTCTTTGTATTTCTTTTCTAGCATTGGTACACCTGAAACAAATACCAATAGATAGGTTATAACTATTGGACTAATTATAATCCAAATTCCTGATAGGCTAGTTATAGCAATTAGGAATATTCCCCACCACATGGTGGCTTCTCCAAAGTAATTTGGATGTCTTGTATAGCTCCATAATCCTGAGGTCATTAATTTACCTTTGTTTTTTGGATCTGCTAAAAAGTCTTTTAATTGCTTGTCTCCTACTACTTCAAAGAAGTATCCTATAATCCATATGGCTACTCCTATATAGCTAATCCACCCTAAACTTTGATTTGGTGAATTATTGCCATAGGTTATTGGTAAGGAAACTATGAACAGCATTAGGGCTTGCAACATATATACATGCAAGTATGCTTTTAGTAAGGCAAAATTTGTGCCCCATTTTTTCCTAAAGTTTACATACCTAAAATCTTCTGGCTTGCCCCAGTTTCTTACAGTTATATGGAAGAAAAGTCGAACCGACCATAGGGCTACTACTGTTGTAATTATAATAGTCCTTAATCCCATATATTCCGTTGTAAAAAAAGTGAATAAGGCTACTACTAAAAATCCTGGTCCCCAAAAGCTATCTACTATTGAGTTGTTTTTTAATATCTGCCCTAATACAAATATTATATTAAAGTAAATAAAAATTACTATTGCTACTCTTAAATATACATTATCCATTATCTACACCTCTTTCGCTCATATAAGCTACTGCTACACTACCTACTCCTGCACTGATTCCTACTATAGTTGATATGTTCATCATATATTCTGGTTCAGATTTTAGTATTTCAACACATTGCTTTCTATATTCTTCAGCTCTTTCAGGGTTATTAGCATGAACTATAGCGTATCGTGTTATTTTATGTTTTTCATCATATGCTTTCATTCGGTTCATTATTTTCTTTGTATTTGACTTTATACTAAAAGCCATATCAGCAATTGAACCTGCCCCTTTTTCATCAAGGGAAACAACTGGCTTTAAATTTATTAATTTCCCTAAAATGCCTCCAGTTTTACTAAGTCTTCCAGACTTTACCATATATTTAAGAGTGTTTACACTAACTAAAATTTGGGTTCTATCTCTTAAAAATTCAATTTCTTGGATGATTTCATCCATGCTTTCACCATTATGAATCATTTCAGCTGCTTTCATTACCAACAATCCTTCTGCCCCTGAATTTTGCTTGGAATCTATTACATGAATCCTTTTGCCAGGTCCTGCCATTTTTTTAGCTGCCTGTTGGAACAAATTATTTGTTCCACTTTGCTCTTTCGCAACTGATATGACAAGTATTTCATCATAGTTTTCTAAAAGTGAACTATAAAGATGCTCTATTACTTTTGGGCTAGGTTGAGCAGAGCTTGGATATTCTTCTAAATCATCTAAAATATCATAGAATATTTCTGCAGTCATTGTAGTTTTATCTAAATAGCTTGTACCTTCCATTACTAGGTTTAAAGGAAGTAGGTGTATTTGATACTTATCCATTAAGCTCTTAGGCAAGTCTGCAATAGAATCTGTAACTAGGGCTATATTGTATTTTCTATCATAAGCTGCCTGGTATTGTCTCTTCATATCATCTACTTTTTGTTGTATTATGGTGCCCTTTTCTCTTAGGGTTTGAAATACCTTTTCTGGAGCATTAGTGTGAATATGAATTCTTGCTTTAGTATTATTACCAGCTACTATTAATGAATCTCCTTGAGCTTTTAACTCTTCTTTAATCTTTTCTAAATCTATACTTTCATTTGTAAACATAGCTTCCGTACAGTACCTATGTTCAATATTACCATCCCCATATTCTATTTCGTGAAAGGAGTGGATTTCTTCTATTATTTCTGAAACTTCTGCTAGCTTACCTGTTTTAATAAATTCAGTAAAACCTTGGACAAAATGTACAAATCCTTTTGCTCCTGAGTCTACTACCTTTGCTTTTTGAAGTACTTTCAACTGTGAAGTTGTGGCTTCCAGAGATTTAAAGGCTACTTCTAAGGGTTGTCCCAATAATTCATAAAAATCAACAGCATTATCCTTAAGATTATATACAGCTTGTGCCCACTCTCTTATTACTGTAATCATGGTTCCCTCAACAGGTTCTGATATGGAATTATATGCATGGGGAAAGGCATTCTGAATAGATTCAGCAAATCCAGAAATTGTAATTTCTTCTTCATCTACTAAACTCATAAACATTCCATTTATATATTGTGCCATTATTATTCCTGAATTCCCTCTAGCTCCCAAAAGTGCTGCATCAGCTATGGAATTCATTGTACTTTTTGCAGATTTATCTACTTTAGATTCTTCAATAATATAGTTCATTGTAGAAGCTAAGTTAGTTCCTGTATCTTGATCTGCTACAGGAAATACATTTATGTCATTAAGTTCATTTTTATTTTTAATTACTTCTCTAGCACCAGAGACAAATGATTGATATAAGTTTTCTCCATTTAAGCATTGTATATAATCCATATTAATTACCTACCTTTTAATTATTTTATAAATCTATTGGCTACTAAAAATGTAATTCCTGAAGTAGCTGCATTTAAAAATGTTCCCCAAGTAATATCTATTATAGTAATATTTATTGGCCAATCTTTTAGTGTGGATAAGTTTGTCAAGTCATAGGTAGAGTAAGCTATGAATCCAAAAAACCCACCTACTAGTATGGCATATTTCAAGCTTTCTTTTTCAATTGCAGGATTTATAGCGAAAAATACTAATCCAGCTATAAATATAAAGTAAAATATTATTGCAGCAGTCCAATTAACCTTAGGTGCCATAAAGTCTCCTAAATACTTTTGGTATAGGTTTTTTGATATAAATCCTAACCATATTATATCTACTAAGAAAAATACTACAACAGTTATCCCATAAACCTTTAAATTTTGCATAATCTATTCCTCCGATTCTTATTATTAATTATATTATACCACATATCGTAATTATTTAAACATTTATTTCATATTTATTTATATTTATCACATTACGTGTTATTTTCAAACTTGATTTAACCCCTCTGTATGGGATATAATGTAGGTGAGGTGAGTTTTATGATATTGAAAGGTGAATACGGAACTGCTAAAGTATTTGCTAAAGATTTAGAAGATGGAGCCAAAGAACAAATAATCAGGTTACTAGATCAAAACTTTGTTGAAGGGTCTACAGTTAGAATTATGCCCGATGTCCATCAAGGTATGGGTTGTGTAATTGGATTTACTGCAGATATGGGTGATAAGGTCATACCTAATATAGTTGGTGTGGACATAGGATGCGGAATGCTTACAGTAGAACTAGGTCATGTAGATATTGACTTTCCTACTTTAGATAAAATTATAAAAGAGAAAGTGCCTTCTGGACGAAACGTTCATCAATCTAGAAAGTACCCTTTTGATAAGTTGCAAGACTTGCATATATTGAGAGAATTAAGGGATACTAGAAGAATTGAAAGAAGCGTTGGAACTCTCGGAAGTGGCAACCACTTCATCGAATTAGGAGTAGACAGCAAAAATTCTAAGTACCTGGTAATTCACTCTGGTAGTAGAAACTTAGGTTTGCAAGTAGCTCAACATTACCAAAGATTGGCTGTAGACTTGTGTAGTGGAAAAGGTGAGTTTTACGAGAAAAAAGAAAAAATAATTAAATCCTATAAAGAACAAGGCAAAAGAAATCATATAAAATCTGCCTTAAAGTTGCTTGAAAAAGATTACAAAGATTTGGAACCAAAGTATCCTAAGGATCTTTGTTATTTAACAGGAGAATATAGAGATAGGTATCTTCACGACATGAGAATATGCCAAGAGTATGCCAGCGTAAATAGAAAAACCATGGCAGATATAATTCTTAAGGCTCTTTTCAAGAAAGATTTAAATGATTTCTCACATTTTGAAACTGTTCATAATTATATTAGTTTTAAAGACAATATAATTAGAAAAGGAGCTATTTCTGCTTATAAAGGAGAAAGATTATTAATTCCAATTAATATGAGAGATGGATCTATTTTAGCTGTAGGGAAAGGAAACCCTGATTGGAACTATTCAGCGCCTCATGGAGCTGGTAGAATTTTAAGCCGTACTCAGGCTAAAGAACAGCTGTCTTTGGAAAACTTTAAAGATTCTATGGAGGGAATTTATTCAACTTCAGTAAGTGAAAGAACCCTTGATGAAAGTCCTTTTGCCTACAAATCTATAGAAGACATAATTGACTCCGCTGATGATACAGTGGAGATAATAGATATTATAAGGCCTGTATACAATTACAAGGCTTAATATTATAAAGGAAGGCATCTGCCTTCCTTTTTTATTTCCCCCACTGAAACTCTGTGCTACACGTTGGGCATGTAACTTTAATTTTTCCTTTATCCGAAGGTACTCTTAATTTGCTATTACAATTAGGACAATTTATCACATCATGCTTCATTAGCCTTTCTATCTTAGCCCTGTCTAGCCCTTCAACCATTTCATCTCCAATTAGAAAGGCTGGAACACCTCTTATTCCTCTTTTAATCATTTCATTTCTTGCTACTGTATCCTTGTTTATATCCCTTTCTTCAAATTCATAGCCTTTTTCCCTAAGGTACACCTTAGCAGTTTTACAATGTGGTCAAGTTTGTGTGGTAAATACAATAATTTTCTTCATAATCTTAAACCCCTTTCCAAGTTTTATTATAATATATCTACCCATATTAATGATTTATCCTTCTTTTAAAAGATTAATATTAATATCTCTGGGAAAATATATACAATTTTGTAGGGTAATGTAGTACAATGGGTATATACAGGATGATAACTTTAATAAAAGGAGGATTTTGATTATGAATCTAAGAAACAGAAAAGTATTAAGTATTATACTATCATTTGCACTAATTTTAGGAATAATGATAGGGCCTGCTAGTGTAGTTTTTGCTGAGGAAGATGCAAAAATGCTAACAATTGTCCATGTTAATGACGTACATGGAAGATTAAAGTTAGGCGAACGTGGTGGAGAAATTGGCTTTGCTAGACTAAAGACAAAAGTTGATGAATTAAAAACAGCAGATCCTAACTTGCTTTTACTAAATGCAGGGGATTCATTCCACGGTGATGTAGATGTTAACTTAAGTCAAGGAGAATTTATGGTTAATATGATGGAGTTAGCTGGTTTCGATGTAATGGTACCAGGAAACCATGATTTTAACTATGGCTATGAAAGATTATTAGAATTAAAAGAAATGGCAGATTTCCCAATAATATCGGCAAACATTTTAAAAGACGCTGATGGTTCATCTGACTTTGATGCTTATGTTATTGAAGAATTAGATAACGGTTTAAAAGTAGGTATATTTGCATTAACTACTGAAGAAACCAAGTTTAAGTCTCACCCAGATAACTCTGAAGGAATAAACTTTGGTAATCCTTTGGAAGAAGCAAAAAAAGCAGTTAAAGCTTTAAAAGAAAAAGATGTAGATGTAATAATTGCATTAACACATATAGGTAACGAAGGAACCACTTTAACTACAACTAGAGAATTAGCAGAAGAAGTTGAAGGAATAGATTTAATAGTTGATGGACACAGTCATGAAATCGCTGCAGAATTAGTAAATGGCGTATTAATTGTTCAAGCTGAATCCTATACTAAAAACATTGGAGTAGTAAATCTAGAAGTAGTAGATGGTAAAGTAACTAAAAAAGAAGCTCATTTAATTCCTTATGAAGAAGCTAAAGATTATGTACCAGATGCAACAATAGAAGCAGAACTTGAAAAAATGGACGAAATTAATGCTCCTCTTAAAGCTAGAGTAGTAGGTAAATCCTTAGTAGATTTAGACGGTGAAAGAGGTCATGTTAGAACAGGGGAAACCAACCTAGGGAATTTAATAACTGATGCCATGATATATGGTGTTGCTGATGCAGATCTAGCATTTGCAAACGGTGGTGGAATTAGAGCCTCTATACCTGCAGGCGATGTTACTTTTGGAGATATAATAACATCATTCCCATTTACAAACACATTAGCAGTTATTGAAGTAACAGGTGAAGAAATAATGGCAGCATTAGAGCATGGGGTAGATTTATTCCCAGATGAAGCTGGACATTTCCCACATGTTAGTGGAATGACATACAAATTTGATGCTGGAAAGCCTGTTGGAGAAAGAATAGTAGAAGCCATGATAAAAGGCGAACCACTAGATGAAGCTAAAACTTATAGATTAGTTACAAATGACTTTATGGCCACTGGTGGAGATGGATATACAATGTTTGATAACAAACTATTTGTAGCTGAAGGTGGACTTCTATCTGATGTACTAATAGCTTATTTTGAAGAAATGGGCGAAGTTAATCCAGATGTTGAAGACAGAATAACATTTATACCTGGACCAGCAGTAGAACCTGAACCAGAACCAGAGCCTATGCCAGAACCAACACCTGAACCTGAACCAGTTCCAGAGCCAACTCCTGAACCTATGCCAGAACCAGAAGTAAAGAAATATGTAGTAGTAGCTGGAGATGTATTATGGAGAATTGCTAAGAAATTTGGAACTACGTGGCAAAAACTTGCTGAATACAATAGCTTGAAAAACCCACATCTAATATTCCCAGGACAGGAAATATTAATAAACTAAATAGCTAATAATAAAGATCCAACTTTGATTTTCAAAGTTGGATTTTTTATTTTGTTAAAATAAATTTATATTCTATTGTTTTTTAGCCATTTCCGTCACTACAAATGCTGCTACATCTTCTGCAT
>CAYZDC010000081.1:0-8134 GCA_964477045.1 uncultured Tissierellaceae bacterium
CAGAATACGCTGATGTATTTCTTCAATTAAAACCTGGCACTAATATAGCTCTATTAAATGGAATGATGAATGTAATAGTAGAGAAAAAATTATATGATGAAAAATATATAGATGAGAAATGTGAAAACTTTGAAGAGCTTGTTGAATTGGTAAAAGACTATACTCCTGAAAGAGTAGCTGAAATATGCGGAGTAAAAGCTGAAGATATTATAAAAGCAGCTATAATCTATGGGGAAGCTAATAAGGCAGGAATTTATTATACAATGGGTGTTACCCAACATACAACAGGAACTGCTGCAGTAATGAGCATATCCAACTTAGCACTAATGTGTGGAAATGTAGGAGTGGAATCTGCTGGAGTAAACCCTCTAAGGGGACAAAATAATGTTCAAGGTGCCTGTGATATGGGTGCTTTACCTGCGGATTTACCTGGATATCAAAAAGTATTTAAACCAGAAGTTGCAGAAAAATTTGGAAAGGCCTGGGGCTCTGAATTATCCCTAAAAGTAGGTCTTACAATAAGTGAAATGTTCCATGGAGCTGATAAGGGAGATATTAAGTTTATATATATTATGGGAGAAAATCCTATGGTGTCAGATCCAGATATTACTCATGTCAAACATTGCTTAGAAAGCTTGGATTTTTTAGTAGTACAAGATATATTTATGACAGAAACTGCTGAGTTAGCAGATATTGTATTACCAGCTGCTTCTTTTGCAGAAAAAGATGGAACTTTTTCTAATACAGAAAGAAGAGTACAAAGAGTTAGAAAAGCCATTGAACCAATAGGAGATTCAAAACCAGATTGGATAATTTTAATGGATATAATGAACAACTTAGGTTATAAGAAAAAGTATTCCCATCCTTCTGAAATTATGGAAGAAATAAGAAGCTTAACACCTCAATATGCTGGAATTAGTTATGAACGTATAGAAAAGCAAGGTATTCAGTGGCCATGTGCAGATTTAGACCATGAAGGAACAGAATATCTTCACAAAGTAGCCATTGCACGAGGCCGTGGACTATTTATGCCTGCAGAATATACAGAAAGTGCAGAAATGGCAGATAAAGAATATCCATTTATATTTACTACAGGTAGAATTCTTTATCATTACCACACTAGAACCATGACTGGTAGAGTAGAAGGATTAAATGCACTGGCACCAGAATCCTATGTAGAAATAAATGAGACTACAGCTGCTAAATGGGGTATAAATGAAGGAGATAAGATAAAACTTACTTCTAGAAGGGGAGAAATTACAACTTCAGCCAGGATTACAGATATAATAGATGAAGGTGTATTGTTTATGCCTTTCCACTATGCAGAAGGTGCAGCCAATTACCTAACCAATACAGCACTAGACCCAATGGCACAAATACCAGAGTTAAAGGTAGCTGCAGTTAAAATGGCAAAAGTATAAAAGAATAAGGAGGGGTTTCATGCAAAACTATGAGCAAGTATTAAGATATGCTATGCAAATGGAGTTAGATGGATCTAACTTTTTCAAAGATAATGCAGAAAAATTTAGCAATGCAACTTCAAAAGAATTGTTTTTAAACCTAGCTAAAGTTGAAATGGAACATTATAGGTATTTAGAAAATCAGCTTAAAACTTATTTAGATACTAGGACATTTGATACAAGTGATGAAGTTATGGGCAGAGAAGAAAACATATTTGAAGATAGGCAAGAATCTGAGCATTTAGAAGCTACATTAAGTGAATCAGATATACCTGATCTTACAATTTTGAGAATGGCTTATTTAATAGAACGAGACTTCAAAGAGTTTTATACAGATGCTGCTGAAAATGCTAATGATGAAGATGCAAAAGCTATATTCACAAAATTAGCTACATGGGAAGCAGGACACGAATTGTTATTTAAAACAGAGTACAATAAAAGAATGAAAGAATATATGAATCTACCATGGGGTGGTTAAATGTTTAAGGTAGGTATAATTACTTCAAGTGATAAAGGTTCTACTGGAGAAAGAGAAGATTTATCAGGGCCAATAATAGCAGAATTAGTCATTGGAAAGGGTTATGAAGTTATTAGCCAAATTATTGTAGCAGATGAAAAGAAAGCCTTGGTAGATGCTATGGCCCATATGGCAGATGATTTAGGAGTAGATTTAATCCTAACTACAGGTGGAACAGGATTTAGTAAAAGAGATGTTACTCCTGAAGCGACTTTAAGTGTTTGTGATAGAGTTGCCAGTGGTATAGCTGAGGCTATTAGATATTATAGTCTTAGTATTACCCCAAGAGCCATGCTTTCCAGAGCAGTATCGGGTATAAGGGGAGATACTTTAATTGTGAATCTTCCAGGTAGCCCAAAAGCAGTTAAAGAAGCATTAGACTATGCACTAGATAGTATTCATCATGGATTAGAAATATTAACTAACAAAGCTAGTGATTGTGCTAGAAAATAGGTGATTAGATGAAAAAGTTTGGTACAGCAATTATATTAGCAGGAGGTAAAAGCTCTAGGATGGGCTTTGATAAACAATTCCTGAAAATAGATCAAAGAAATTTAATGGATAGTATGATCCATAAATTAGAAAAAGAATTTGATGAAATAATAATTGTAACCAATAAACCAGACCACTATATAGGACTAGGTCACAAAATCACAGGAGATATAATTGAGAATATGGGACCCTTAGCTGGTATTCATGCTGGATTAAAGATTAGTTCAAGTCAATTTGCTCTTATAGTTGCCTGCGATATGCCTAATATTAATATAGAATATGTAAAATATATGAAAACCCAAATTGGAAATCATGGATGTACTACTATGTTTGGAAACTACTTAGAGCCATTTATAAGTTATTATTCAAAAGACGTAATTGAAAGTATTGAAGAATACTTGGGAATGGGCAAAAAATCTATCCATGGATTCCTTCCTACTTTAGAATTTAATTATATTCAAGAAAGTGAAGCAAGAAAATTTAGCCCTAATTGGGATATGTTTTTAAACCTAAATACAAAAGATGACTTAAATGATTTTTTGAATAAGGTTGGGGATAAGACAAATGAATACCTATAGCAGTCTTTATTTAGGCTGCTTTTTTGTTGGAATGTTAAAAGGAGAGGGTTAAATGAAAAAAACACTGGTATTAATATTAGCATTTTTATTAGTATTTGGTATGTTAGTTGGGTGTAGTCCAAAGGAACCTGAGCAAGTTGAAACCCTACCAGCAGTTGAAGATAAGGGAGAAATTATTCTTTCTACTACTACAAGTACAGATGATAGTGGTTTATTAGACTTTATACTACCAATATTTACTGAAGACACTGGAATAGTAGTTAAAACAGTTTCAGTAGGTACAGGTAAAGCACTTCAAATGGCAAGAGATGGTGAAGCTGATGTATTACTGGTACATGCTAAACCTGATGAATTAAAGCTTGTAGAAGAAGGACATGGAACTGAAAGAAGAGACGTAATGTATAATGACTTTATACTAGTAGGACCAAAGGATGGTCCAATCCAAAAAAGCAGTGATATCGAAGGTGGGCTTAAAGCCATAAGTGACCAAGAACTAATTTTCGTATCTAGAGATGATGACTCAGGTACACATAAAAAAGAACTTTCTATATGGAAAGCAGCAGGAGTTGAGCCAGAAGGCAAGTGGTATTTAGAAGCAGGAGCAGGAATGGGAGATGTTCTAAAGGTTGCTGATGAAAGCTTGGGATATACCCTAACAGACAGGGCAACATACTTAAGCATGGAAAATACTTTAGACTTAGAAATAGTGATTGAAGGAAATGAAGTAATGTTCAACCAATATGGAGTAATACCTGTGGATCCAGGTAAAGCTAATATTAACAATCAAGGTGCTACTAAATTTGTGGAATGGATAACTTCAGCTAAAGGTCAAGATTTAATTAAGGAATTTGGTATAGAAGAATATGGACAAGCATTATTTATACCAAATTTTACTAACGCACTAAATACACCATGAGATTAAATTTTCGAGTTGACAGTTATGTCAACCTCATATACACAAATTAAAAAATATAATAAAAGAAGATTTTGTTGAAGGCAGGGATAAGATAAATGGATTCAACTAAGACTTACCATATTTTAAGAATAAATAAGGGTATAGGTAATAATGAAGAAGATATAGTTATACGAGAGTATCCCTTCACAATATTTATAGATGAAGAAGAGATTATAACACTTTTATGTAGCCCTAATTCTCTTAGGTATTTAACTATTGGGTTCTTATATTCGGAAAGCTTTATAGAAAGTTATTCTGCAATAGACAGCATTGAAATAGATGAAGAAAATGGTAGAGCATACGTAAAATTAAATATAAGAAAAACCTTTAATGAAAAGCTGCAAGGTAAAAGAACTATAACATCAGGATGCGGCAAGGGAACAGTTTTTTATAATGTGTTAGATAGTTTTAAGTCCAAAAAAATAACCAATAAAATTGATATGAAAACAGATGAAATAGTAAGCCTTATGAGAAGATTCAATAGTGAATCAAGTCTATTTCAAGCCACAGGTGGAACTCATGCCTGTTCAATTTGTAGTAAAAGTGATATAATATACTTTGAAGAAGACATTGGTAGACATAATGCAGTGGATAAGGCATTAGGTAAAGCTTTAGAGGATGGAATAGATTTAAGTGATAAAATAATTTTAACCAGTGGTCGAGTGTCTTCAGATATGCTAATAAAAGCTGCAAAGGCAGAAATACCAGTAGTAGTATCCAGATCGGCTCCAACATCACTAGCTGTAGACATGGCTAGGGAGTTAAATATAACATTAGTAGGATTTGTAAGAGGAGAAAAAATGAATATCTATAGCAGTTTTCCGAGCTTGAAATTCTAAAGTCTTAATAGACCAAGGATTAAAGCCTATAGGTATAAGGAGAAATCTTTGTGCCTCCCGTATTTGGAAAGGAAGATATTACACAGCCTTTCTTTAGGCTGCTTTTTTTTGCTCAAAAATTAAAAGGAGAGTGTAAAAATGAAAAAAACGTTAGTAGTATTAGTATCATTTTTATTAGTATTTTCTATACTAGTAGGATGTACGCCAAAAGAACCTGAGGTAGTTGAAACACCACCAGTAGATGGACCAGCAGTAGTAGAACCAGATGTAGGAGAACCAGTAGTTGAAGACAAGGACGACATTATCCTTTCTACTACTACAAGTACAGAAGATAGTGGTTTATTAGACTTTATATTACCAATATTTACTGAAGACACTGGAATAGTAGTTAAAACAGTTTCAGTAGGTACAGGTAAAGCACTTCAAATGGCAAGAGATGGTGAAGCTGATGTATTACTGGTACATGCTAAACCTGATGAATTAAAGCTTGTAGAAGAAGGACATGGAACTGAAAGAAGAGACGTAATGTATAATGACTTTATACTAGTAGGACCAAAGGATGGTCCAATCCAAAAAAGCAGTGATATCGAAGGTGGGCTTAAAGCCATAAGTGACCAAGAACTAATTTTCGTATCTAGAGATGATGACTCAGGTACACATAAAAAAGAACTTTCTATATGGAAAGCAGCAGGAGTTGAGCCAGAAGGCAAGTGGTATTTAGAAGCAGGAGCAGGAATGGGAGATGTTCTAAAGGTTGCTGATGAAAGCTTGGGATATACCCTAACAGACAGGGCAACATACTTAAGCATGGAAAATACTTTAGACTTAGAAATAGTGATTGAAGGAAATGAAGTAATGTTCAACCAATATGGAGTAATACCAGTAGATCCAGGTAAAGCTAATATTAACCACCAAGGTGCTGTTGAATTTATGGAATGGATAACTTCAGATAAGGGACAAGATTTAATTAAAGGCTTTGGAGTAGAAGAATACGGTCAACCATTATTTATACCAAATTATAAGTAAAAGAAATGAAGGTAGGGAACGGTGCCCTCACCGTTCCTAATCATTACTACTATTATCACTGGCATTGGAGTTGTTTTTATGGATTATATTTTGCAAGGACTAAAAGAAGGTTTGCAATTATTGATATCATTTGATAAAGAAATTATGAGGATAGTTGGCTTATCCTTATTTGTTTCTATAACTGCAACAATTATAGCATCCCTAATATGTATTCCACTGGGGATTTATTTAGGTTTAAAGAAATTTAAAGGGAAAAGATTATTTTCAAGAATTCTCTATACTTCAATGAGTACACCATCTGTTATAGTAGGACTGGTAGTATCAATAGCCCTATCCCGTAGAGGTCCCTTAGGTCATCTAAAACTTTTATATACTCCTAAGGCCATGATAATTGCACAGGCCATATTAGTAACTCCATTAATACTGGGCTTAACATTTAATTTGGCTAAAAATCGAGGAGAACCTATAAAAAATACTGGCTATATTTTGGGAGCAAATAAGTTGGATATTGTAGTTTTAATGGTTAGAGAATTAAAAGTAGATATGCTTGTAAATGTGGCTACTTCCTTTTCAAGAGCAATTTCTGAAGTAGGAGCTGTAATGATAGTAGGTGGAAATATAAAAAATCATACTAGGGTTATTACAACAACTATCTCTATGATGAATTCTATGGGTGATTATCCTATGGCTATTGCATTGGGCTTAGTTGTATTGACAATATCCTTTGGCATACATAGTTTTATTTATTCCTATAGTCAGGAGGATTAATATGAAAATTACTATTGAAAATTTAAAAAAAAGGTATGGAGATAAAGTAGTATTAGATATAGATTATTTAGAAATTGAAAGCGGTAAAATAACTGGAATAACAGGCCATAACGGTAGCGGAAAAACCACACTACTTAATATAATTAGTGGTATAGATAGAGAATATGAAGGAAAAGTTACATATGATGGGAAAATTTTAAATCAGGAAATTGAAGATAATATGACCTATGTTTTTCAAAAACCCTATTTGTTTAGGCGAAAATCATATGATAATATTATTTATCCATTAAAGTTAAGAAAATATGATAAAATGAAAATTAAGACTTTATTAAGTAACACAATAAAGAATTTAAATATAGAAGATTTAATGAATTTAAAGGGGAACAAGCTTTCTGGAGGAGAAACACAAAAAGTTGCCTTAGCTAGGGCTCTTGTATTCCAGCCAGATTTATTATTACTGGATGAGTTTACATCTAATATAGATCCAGATTATATAAAGGTAATGGAAAAAGAAGTTAAAAGATTTAATGAAAGTGCAAAAGCAACTATAATAGTAGTAACCCATAATATAGAACAATCAATTAGGTTGTGTGACAATATTATTCATTTAAATAATGGAAAGGTGGTGGTTTAAATGAACTTTTTTAATGTGGTAAGTGTTGAAGAAGGTAGAAAAATAATAAGAGATAATTTTGGAGACTATCCATTTAAAATACAGTTTATAGACATAGAGAAGAGCTTAGGTAGAATACTGGGAGAAGACATTTATTCTAATATAAATGTTCCTGAATTCAATCGTTCTACAGTAGATGGATATGGAATAAAAGTAGAAGATAGCCATGGTTCAAATCAATCTATACCTAGTATTATAAATATTTTAGGTGATGTAAAGATGGGTGAGACAATAGAATCCTCAATAAAAAGTGGAGAATCTTTTTATGTTCCTACAGGAGGTATGATTCCAGAAGGGGCAAATGGAGTCATCATGATAGAAAATACAGAAAAGATGGATGAGAATACACTTTTATTATATAAGCCTATTTCTCATGGTGAAAACATTATTTATAAAGGTGACGATATAAAAAGTGGAGAGCTAGCATTAGAAAAAGGACAAAAAATAAGTAGCCAGGTAATGGGAGTATTAGCTGCTTTAGGTGTATCTAAGGTACCTGTTTATTCCAAACCTAAATTTTATATAATATCAACAGGAGATGAAATAATAAGTATAGAAGAAGAATTATCTCTGGGAAAGATACGGGATATTAATTCCTATACCTTATCTGCCCTTATCCAAAATATTGGTGGAGAAGTGGTAGGCAAGTCAATAGTAAAAGATAAATATGAATTGTTGCTAGATGAAGTTGAAAAAGCTACAGAAATTTCAGATATAGTGCTTATTTCAGGAGGAAGTTCAGTAGGAACTAAAGATTATACATTTAAAGTTATAGATTCCTTTGAAGGAAAAGGAGTATTATTGCATGGATTGGCTATAAAGCCTG
>CAYZDC010000082.1:0-8011 GCA_964477045.1 uncultured Tissierellaceae bacterium
GAAATGCAAAGCGAGCACCACAAATCTACCAAGATCTAGGACTAGAATGGTTTTACAGACTTATGAAAAATCCATCTAGAATTAAAAGACAAATGGCAATACCTAAATTTATGTTACAAGTATTATTCGGAAAAGATGTTATCCAGTAGAACCTTTGGTAAGCATAATATGTCTTAAGACTTGATAATATAGACGTACTATTGTTATAATATATAAAGAATATTAAAATAATAATAAATATATACCTTAGGGTAAGGAGGAAAATAATGAATATAGATCAATTAAGTATTAGTACCCTTAGAGTATTATCAGCGGAAGCAGTAGAAAAGGCGAACTCTGGTCATCCAGGATTACCTTTAGGCTCAGCTCCTATGGCATATACTCTATGGTCAAAAGTAATGAAACACAATCCAAAGGATTCCAAATGGGTTAATAGAGATAGATTTATCTTATCAGCAGGTCACGGTTCAGCAATGTTATACTCATTAATTCACTTATTTGGATATGGACTTCCTATGGAAGAATTACAAAACTTTAGACAACTAGACAGTTTGACTCCTGGACATCCAGAGTACGGTCATACTGTAGGTGTAGAAGCCACTACAGGGCCACTGGGTCAAGGAATCTCCAATGGAGTAGGAATGGCTATGGCAGAAGCACACATGGCTGCAATGTTCAATAAAGAAGGGCATAATGTAATTGACCATTATACTTATTTATTATGTGGTGATGGTGATTTAATGGAAGGAATAAGTTATGAGGCCATATCATTAGCTGGCACATTAGGCTTAGGTAAATTAATACTACTTTATGATGATAACTCAATAACTATAGAAGGATCTACGGACTTAGCATTTACCGAAGATGTATCTAAGAGATTTGAAGCCATGGGATGGGAAACTCTTCATGTAGTAGATGGAAATGATATTGGGGATATAGAAGATAAAATAAATCAGGCTAAGAAAAATTTAAATCAACCAACTTTAGTTAAAATTACTACTGAAATTGGCTATGGTAGTCCTGCTAAACAAGGAAAAGCCAGCGCTCATGGTGAACCACTTGGAGCAGACAATATGGTGGAATTTAAAGAGTTTATTACATGGACTGAAGATGGAGAATTTATAGTGCCTACTCCAGTTAAAGACCATATGGAAACCATTATTGAAAAAGGAAAAAAGGAACAAGAAAATTGGATAAACAAGTTTGAAGAATATAAAAAAGCCTATCCTGAACTAGCCACTGAATTAGAATCCTGGTTAGAACTAGAATTACCAATGGAATACTTGGAATCAGAAGAATTCTGGTCATTTGAAAAAGATTATTCAACTAGAGAATCTTCAGGAATATTAATAAATAGAATAGCAAAACATATACCTAATTTATTTGGCGGATCAGCTGATTTAGCCCCATCAACTAAAACTAACATGAATGATAGGGAGTCATTTGCTAAAGACAATTATGCTGGTTCTAATATACATTTTGGTGTTAGAGAGCATGCTATGGCTGGTATAGTAAATGGATTGGCACTTCATGGTGGACTTCGTCCATATGGGGCTACCTTCTTTATATTTAGTGATTATATGAAACCATCTATGAGACTTTCTGGACTGATGAACTTACCAGTAACATATGTATTGACTCACGATAGTATAGGAGTAGGAGAAGATGGACCAACCCATCAACCTATAGAACAACTTGCAATGCTAAGAGCAATGCCTAATTTTACTACTTTTAGACCTGCTGATGCAAGAGAAACGGCTGCAGGTTGGTATACAGCACTTACTAGTAAAGCTACTCCTACAGGATTAGTCCTGACTAGGCAAGGAGTTCCAAACTTAGAAGGAACTGGTAGAGGAGCACTAAAAGGTGGTTATGTAGTAAGAAAAGAAACAAAAGAATTAGAAATGATATTAATGGCATCAGGTTCTGAAGTTCAACTTGCTTATAAAGCTGCAAGTATAATTGAAGAAAAAGAAAATGTTGGGGTAAGAGTAGTTAGTATGCCTTCTTTAGAACTATTTGAAAAACAAAGTCTAGAATATAAGCTAGAAGTCCTACCAAGAGAAATTAGAAAAAGATTATCAGTAGAAGCTGGTACTGGTTTTGGTTGGCATAAATATGTAGGATTAGATGGCAGAGTGATTTCAATAGATAGCTTTGGAGCGTCAGCACCAGGCAAACAATTATTCGAAAAGTTTAATTTTACAGTAGAACATGTTGTAGAAGAAGCTTTAAAATTATAAGAATAAAGGAAGTCCATTAATTTGGACTTCCTTTTTTAAATAAAGATTATTCACTGGCAAAGTTATCAAAGTAACCTTGTATAAGCACTACAGGAGTGCCTTTATCTCCGCTGCCACTGATTAAATCGCATAAGCTGCCTAATAGGTCAGTTATTCTTCTAGGAGTAGTGCCTAGGCTTTCTGCGTTGTCTAGCAGGTCTACACCCTTGCTGTATATCTTTTGTTTTACTGCTTTTAATACTTCATCACCACTTAAATCATCTAATTCAGTGTCTACTATATACTTTAATTTAAGTTCATTAGGGGTTCCTGAAAGACCAGAGGTATATCCAGGACTGACAACTGGGTCAGCAAGTTCCCAAATCTTTCCTACAGGGTCCTTAAAAGCTCCATCACCATATACCATAACTTCTATTTGTTTTCCAGTTCTTTCTTTTAATAACTTTTGAATTTCTTCTACATAAATTTGAGAATCCCTAGGGAATAGTTTTACTTCATGATCTGATGCTAAATTAGATCCTAGAAGTCCATATTCTGGATTATATCCACTTCCATCAATTGAGGAAGTTAAAATATCATCAATGCCCAGTAAAATATTAGCACCAGCATCTTTTAATATTCTTTTAGTTCTAGCTCTATCATGAACATTTGCTACAAGAACATCTTTAGTATAATTCAATATAGTTCTAGGATCATTGGATAAGTATATGTGTATATTTCCATGCCCCATGCTTTTATATAAATCAATATAATCAATTCCCGTAAAAGGATGTAGTACTTTTTCTCCAAACAGTTTTCTGTAATCATGCTCAGTTAACACATCTGAATAAGGATTAACATTTAACTTATCCATTTTATCCAAATCCATTAATTGATTTCCTACTTCATCTGAAGGATAACTAAGAAGTAGGTGAATAGTTTTGTCCGTGTCTGCAATGCCTTTTAAAAGAATAGAAAATCTATTACGACTTAGTATAGGAAAAACAATTCCTATTTCATCATTAAACTTAGAATTAATATCTTGTTTTATATGGTCTGAAGTTGCATAATTACCTTGGGCTCTAGCTACTAAAGATTCTGTAATCCCAATTACATCCCGATCTCTAAATTGGATGTTTTCACTATTTGCAGCTTCGATAACAGAATCAACAACAATATTAACTAAGTCATCTCCTTCTTTTATTATTGGTGTTCTAACACCTCTTGCTGTAGTTCCAATGGTTCTACTCATATTATTAGTCCTCCTAGGTTATTTACAATCTATAATCTCTTTTTCTGTTATTATATAATTAACTGGTATATCAAAATGTTCATGAGGAATACTAGAGATTAATTGCATATCAAATGCCAAGCTTATTTTTGTAACGTGATCTAGATTAGCTAAAAACCTATCATAATACCCTCCACCGTAGCCAATTCTATATCCATTTCGATCAAATGCAACCCCAGGAACAATTATTAAATCTACTTCACTAGGGTCTACATAGCTTATAAATTCTTCTTTAGGAGTTAGAATATCATAAAAACCAATTTCTAAGTGGTCAAAATCCAATACCTGGGATAACTTTAACTCTTTTGTTTCTGGTATTGTAATAGGAACTACAATTCTCTTACCCTTTGCAATACTAGTTTTTATAAATTCATGAGTATCTACTTCTGCCCCAAAACTGATAAATGTCATTATAGTTTTTGCTTTTTTATAATAATCTGTACTATAGAGTTTATCAATTATTGAATCACTATAGGACTTCAGTGTAATTTCATCCATTTTCTCCTTATTATTCAGTATTTGCTCTCTAATTTTCTTTTTTTCCAATTAAATCACCTCTAACTGTTTATTTATCTCTCAAACTATATTATAATATAGTTTGAGAAGAATGTAAAAATAAACTCTTAAGAATCAAGATAATAAAATGAGATAACAGGAAGGGGAAAACTTGATAAAATTCATTGGAGTAAGTAAAGATTATAAAAATGGGGTTAATGCCCTTTCAAATATAAATTTACATATTGGTAAAGGCGAGTTTGTATATCTTGTAGGATCAAGTGGTGCA
This sequence comes from uncultured Tissierellaceae bacterium, assembly GCA_964477045.1. Taxonomy (GTDB): domain Bacteria; phylum Bacillota; class Clostridia; order Tissierellales; family Tissierellaceae; genus CAYZDC01. The sequence goes on from CAYZDC010000082.1 coordinate 4,298, forward strand.
GGAAAATCTACTTTAATTAAATTATTATTAAAAGAAGTAGAGCCAACCAGTGGAAGAATATTTTTAAAAGACTCTGAAATTACAAAGGTAAGAAATAGACGTATTCCATATATAAGAAGAGATATTGGGGTGGTTTTTCAAGACTTTAGATTATTACCAAATAAAACTGTATATGAAAATGTAGCTTTTGCTATGGAAATACTAGGTACCCATCCAAAGGATATTAGGCGGCGAGTGCCAATGATCTTAAGCATGGTAGACTTAAGCAGAAAGGCATCTTCCTATCCAGAGCAACTTTCTGGAGGAGAACAGCAAAGAGTTTCAATAGCTAGAGCCATAGTAAATAATCCACCTGTCTTAATAGCAGATGAGCCTACTGGAAACTTAGACCCTGAAACTGCCTGGGAAATTATGCAGGCATTAATGGATATTAACGCCAGGGGCACTACTATAATAATGGCAACTCATGCTAGAGAAATAGTAAATAGTATGAGAAAAAGAGTTATAGCCTTAGAAAATGGTAGATTGGTAAGAGATGAAGAGAGAGGTGGTTATAGCAATGAAATTCCGAGTAATTAAGAATATGATAAAACAGGGATTTCAGGGAATGTGGCGTAACCGTAGTATGGGTTTGGCCTCAATAACCTCTATATCTTCAGTTTTAATGATACTAGGACTGGTTTTAATAATGGTTTTAAGTATTAATAATCTAGTTGTTGACACTAAAGATAAATTTGATGAAATCCAAATATATATGAAAGATGATGTATCAGATGAGAAGTTAACAGAAATTGAAGATAAAATTCGAAATAACCAAGGAGTTTTATCTGTAATGTATGAATCAAAGGAACAAGCCTTAGAAAACTGGAAAAAGGATTGGGAAGAAAATGCATATCTTTTAGATGGGATAGAAACAAACCCCCTACCTAATTCTTATATAATACAACTTAAAAGTTTAGAATATGCAGATAAAGTTGTAGATACTATAAAAGGCATGGATGGAATTGAAAAAATACAATATAACAAAGAAATTACAGAAAATTTAATATTAGTTTCCAATTACATCCGACTTGGTGGTATAATAATTACAGGAGTATTAATATTTGTAAGTATTTTTATAATATCCAATACAATAAAAATTACAGTAGCATCTAGAAAACGAGAAATAAATATTATGAAATATGTTGGTGCCACAAATGGATACATTAGAGGCCCATTTATTATAGAAGGAATATTATTTGGGTTTATAGCAGCCTTAATATCCATTGTAATAGTTTATTATGGTTATGAATATTTTTTTAATTCAATAAAAGAAACGCTATTTTCCATGTTTACGGTTGTATTAGCACCACCTGAAGCTTTGTTTTCTGATATTTCAATTATATTTGTAGCTATTGGGGTAGGTATAGGTGCACTAGGCAGTTTATTATCTTTAAAACGATATTTAAACGTTTAAGGGGGAGTTCATTTTATGAGGAAAAAGAGAATAGTTACTTATTTGCTAGTTCTGATGATTATGTCTTTATCTGTAGTACAAGCTTATGCTGGGAAGATAGATAACTTAAAGAAAAATCAAAAGAATGTTAATCAAAAAATAACAGATACTAAAAATCAAATAAAAACCTTAGAAAAACAAACCGAAGATGTAAGCAAACAAATTAAAGACTTAGATCTAAAAGTGGAGAGCGCAACTAATGACCTTGAAATAGTTGAGGTTGAATTAGTAATGCTTGGTCACGACATAGATAGAACAACCCTAGAACTAGAAGAAGCTGAAGCAGCTTTGGAAGATAGAAAAGAGACCTTTAACCAAAGATTGCGAGTTATGTATATGAATGGAAACGTAGGTTATTTGGAATTATTGTTAACCTCTGAAAATGTTAAAGATTTTTTAAATAGAAAAGATATGATTCAATCCATAACAGACCATGATAAAGAACTTATTAAATTTATGAAAGAACAAAAAGATATAGTAGATAACAAGAAAAATGAACTACAAGGGCAAAGAGCATCTGTAGAGGTCACAAAATCTAAATTAGAATCTAGAAGAAATGATTTAATAAAAGTTACTAGAGAAAAAGAAGTTTTAATGAGTAGTCTGGAGAAAGATATAAAGGCTGCAGAAATAGCATATGATAAAGCAACTCAAGAATACAAAGATTTAGGAGCTCAAATATTAAAATTACAGCAAGAAACAGGCCCATATTCAGGTGGAAAGATGCTTTGGCCTGTACCATCATCAGGAAGAATAACCTCCTATTATGGATACAGAATTCACCCAATTTTCAAATCAAAGAAACTTCATACTGGAATAGATATAGGTGTACCAACAGGAAGCTCCATAGTAGCAGCATCTGAGGGTAGAGTAATACACAGTGATTGGTTAGGTAGTTATGGTAAAGCAGTATTATTAGACCATGGTGGAGGAATAGTTACCCTATATGCTCACAATTCAACATTAACAGTGAAAAAGGGACAATGGGTTGAAAGAGGAAATACCATAGCAAAAGCAGGTAGTACAGGAAATTCTACAGGACCTCATTTACATTTTGAAGTTAGAAAAAATGGTGCTTATGTAGACCCACTTCCGTGGGTAAAGGGGAAATAATCCCCTTTTTTTTGTTTAAAAATAAATTTTGTCAACTATTGGATAAATGGAATGATGTAATATTACTAATTTATTAATACAATAATTTACAAGATAATATAAGAGGTGAGCAATTTGTCTAAGAAAAAAGCAATAGCAATTATGATAGTACTGGTTATAATCTCAAGTGGATTGACCTTTACTATTTCAAATATGTTAGCTTTACAAGTAGGAAATAAAGTAATTATACCAAAAGCTGAATATAGTGAATTAACTTCTATGTATAATGATTTTTCTAAAATAATAGGAGTAGAAGAATATATTAAAGAAAATTACCTAAGAGATGTGGATGATAGCAAAGTATTAGACGGCCAATTAAAAGGCTTGGTTCAATCCTTAGAAGATCCCTATTCACAGTATCTAACAGCAGAAGAATATGCAAGTTTCACTGAACAAAGTTCCGGAATTTATGGTGGTATAGGAGTTATGGTAACTCCAGGAGAAGATAATTATATTACTGTAGTTAGCCCAATCGAAGATACTCCAGGTGAAAGAGCTGGACTTAAAACAGGGGACAAGATTCTAAAAGTAAATGGGGAGGAATTTTTTGCAGATTCTATGGATAAAGCAGTTAAAGTAATGAAGGGTACACCGAATACAGCAGTAACTTTAACTATAGGCAGAAAAGATAAAGAAGGAAAAAATGAAATATTTGATGTTGAAATTATACGAGAAGAAATAAGGCTAGTAACAGTAAAGTCAGATATAATAGCGGACAATATTGGATATATAAAACTTACTTCTTTTGATGAATTAACTTATGAAGACTTTAAAGCTAATTTAAATGGACTAGAAGCTGATGGTGTAAAAGGACTAATAATAGATTTAAGGAATAACCCTGGTGGATTATTAAATATTACAGCAAATATAGCAGATGAATTTTTAGGTGTAGCTGATATTGTTTATACTGAAACAAAAGATGGACAAAGAGAATATCTTAGATCTAGAAAAGGAATGACAGATTTACCACTTGTAATACTAGTAAATGGGGGAAGTGCCAGTGCATCTGAAATCTTAGCAGGAGCAATTCAAGACCATGGAAGAGGAGAGTTAGTAGGAACTACTAC
>CAYZDC010000083.1:0-7976 GCA_964477045.1 uncultured Tissierellaceae bacterium
CAAGGCAACTCTGCTCCTGCTATGTAGGATATACCTTCTTGTTTTAAAGCCATTCCTGGACTTGAAGAAGATGTCATTACTCTTGCTCCCGCGCCCGCTGCTCCGTATACCATATTAATAGCTGCAACTTCTGATTCTGCTTGTACAAATACTCCACCGACTTTAGGTAATTCTCTTGATAGGTATTCTGGCACTTCATTTTGTGGTGTTATAGGATAACCAAAAAAGTATTTACAACCAGCTGCGATTGCTGCAGCCCCTAAAGCTTCATTTCCTTTCATAAGGACTTTTGTCATAATTAAACCTCCTTTTGTTTATCAAATTTTTCAACTGTTATAACTAAATCTGGGCATACTAGTCCACAAAATGCACATGCAATACAGTTGTCTGGATTTTCTACATATGCAGGATGATATCCCTTTGCATTTAATTTTGTTTCATCTATGGCTAATATCTTTGTTGGACAAACTGATACACAAAGATTGCAACCTTTACACAGATCTTGTTCAAAAAATACTCTTCCTTTTGCCATTTTATGACCTCCTATTAATTCATCCATTCTTCTCTCATGTAAAGTTTTATTGGAAATACTTGTCCTACTAAATCATTTGGAAGTAATGGGGTTAATTTACTTAAAACCACATTATATTTTAGAGGAATGCCGGTTAATTCACTTAATTCAAGGGATAAGTGGTATCCCCTAAGTACATCTTCAATGGTTGTACTTTTTAATAAATGAGTGTTATTAACTATGCCTGTTACTTTTGCTCTGGTTGTATCCTCAATTTGCCTTATAAACTCTAATGCTTGTTGAGCTGTTCTTGTTTCTGGTCTATTCCCATTTAAAACAAAGAACATATCATATTCACCTTGGATAAATTGCTCATGATATCTACCTAATGCTCTAGCTCCTGCTGGATCACCTCCTACATCTAAAATTGTATCATAAGTCTTATCTTTAATTGGAGTCATTACCTCTCCAGATATGGCAGGTAAATCCAATGCATTTCCCTTAATTGATGAACCTATTACTTTTATACCTTTCTCTTCTAATAAACTGGCTTTTTCTCTGCTTCTAAAATACAGGTTTACTACATCTAGATCAGCTATAGCTACCTTCTTTCCAAGCTCATTTAATTTTAAGGCATAATTAATACTAAATTCAGTTTTCCCACTTCCATAGTGACCAATTATTATTCTAATTCTTTTATCATTAATCATATTTTCTCCTTTAGTTAAATAACTCTGAATTACACATATATTTTTGGATGCTCTTGCCCTCGTAATATTCTTAATCCACCTTCAGCTAAAGCAGTTAACTCATCTTCCCCAGGGTATATTACAACTTTTGCGATGAATTCCACCATTTCAGATATCCAACCAGTAAACATTTTATCATATGCAATGCCTCCTGTCAGTATAATGGCATCTACTTTTCCCTTTAGTACAGTTGCTTGAGCACCAATATCTTTAGCTACTTGGTAAGCCATTGCATAATATATTAATTCCGCATATTTATCTCCTGATTCTATTTTTTCTACTACTTCCCTAGCATCGCTGGTATTTAAATATGATACCAAGCCACCATTTCCTTTTATCATTTTCTTCATTTCATCATGGCTATACTTACCAGAATAACATAATTTAATTAAATCTCCAACTGGTAAACCACCTGATCTTTCTGGAGAAAATGCTCCTTCACCATCTAATGCATTGTTTACATCAATTACTCTGCCTTTTTTATGAGCTCCTACAGATATACCGCCCCCAAGATGTGCTACAATTAAGTTTAAATCCTCATAATTTATTCCCTCATCCTTAGCATACCTTCTGGAAACTGCCATTTGATTTAGGGCATGGAAAATACTTTTTCTTTCAATTTCTTTTAGTCCAGAAATTCTTGCTACATCTTGAAGCTCATCTACAACAACAGGGTCTACTATAAATGCATTAACATGTATTTGATTTGCAATTTCACAGGCTATTATTCCCCCTAGATTACTTGCATGCTCTCCCATAACTCCGGCTTTTAGATCATCAAGCATTATATCATTTACAATATAAGTCCCACCTTCTATTGGTTTCAAGAGACCTCCTCTTCCAACTACTGCATCTATAGATTCTAATTCAATTTTATTATCTTTTAAGCATTCTAATATAATTTGTTTTCTAAATTCATATTGGTCATATATTTTTTCAAAAGATGCTATTTTTTCAGTGGAATGTCTTAGGGTTTCTTCAAATATCAAGCTTTCATCATCAAATACCCCAATTTTTGTAGATGTAGAACCTGGATTAATAGTCAATACTCTCATTTTATCCCCCTAATTAGATGCCTTTAAGACTGCCAAGGCAATTGAATTTAATTTGCTTTCATCATTATCTGCTCTTGAAGTTAATACAATAGGTGCACTTGTTCCTATTATCAATCCTGCTGATTTAGCATTGGCTAAGAATGTCAAAGATTTATAAAGTATATTTCCCGAATTAATATCTGGCACAAGTAGAATATCTGCATCACCAGCTACTTCACTTTTGATCTCTTTTATTCTAGCTGAATCTTTATTTATAGCATTATCTAAAGCAAATGGACCGTCAACTATAGAATTTTTTATTATTCCCTCTTGGTTCATCCTTTTAAGTTCAGCAGCATGAACCGTAGCTTCCATTTTGGGTGAAACTTTCTCTTTTGCTGCTAAAACTGCTACTTTTGGATTATTAACTTGGAAACATTTAATTAAATCTACTGCATTTTCTATTATTTGTCTCTTTTGTTCTAAATCAGGACTAATATTCATAGCAGGGTCTGTTACCATTAAAATTTTATGATATGTTGGAACTTGGAATACTGCCACATGACTTATGATTTTATCAGTTCTAAGCCCAATTTCCGAGTCCAAAACTGCCTTTAATATAATTGAAGTATCTACTAGTCCTTTCATTAATATATCTGCCTTGCCACTGCTAACAAGACTTGTAGCTATTCTACAGGCTTGAACAGGATCCAATTCATTTATAATTTCAATATTCTTATAATCTAAGCTTATTTCACCACATATAGATTTTATTTTTTCACTGTCTCCTACTAAAATAGGAATTATTATACCCTTGTCCTTTGCCATTTTTATAGCCATTAAAACTTCATGGTCTTGGGCTACAGCTACTGCAATTCTTTTAGGTCCCTTATCTACAGCTAACTGCAATAAAGTTTCAAAATTGTTAATCATTATTTGCCACCTCATCTTCATATATTTTTGCTGATTCTTCTCCTTGTAAAACTCTCAATACCCCATTATTTAGGGCTAACATTTCATCTTCTCCTGGAAAAACTACTACTTCTGCAATAAAACTTACACTATCTCTTATATAATCAACAAGATACTGAGAATAAGCTAAGCCTCCAGTTATAATAATGTTTTCTACTTGCCCCTTTAAAACAGCTGCACAGCTTCCAATTTCTTTGCTAATTTGATAAGCCATTGCATCAAAAATAAGCTTTGCATAATTGTCTCCATTGTTAATTCTAGCCAGAACTTCTTCACCATCTGAAGTATTTAAATAGCTAATAAGCCCTCCATTGCCTTGTACCTTCTGTTTCATTTGATCTAAAGTATAGTCTCCAGAAAAACACATTTTTATTAAATCTCCTACAGGTAATTGTCCTGACCTTTCAGGACTCATAGGACCCATTTGTATAGCATTATTTACATCTATAGCTCTTCCTTTTAAAAAAGGTGCTACAGAAATACCTCCACCTAAGTGGGCAATAATAAAATTCGATTGTTCTAAGGTTTTGCCCAATTCCTTTGCTCTTCTATGGCCTATTGCTTTCATATTTAGGGCATGAATCAAGCTGACTTTTGGCAACTCTTTAAGTCCAGTAATCCTAGCCACTTCATGAAATTCATCAACACCTACTGGGTCTACAATATATGCATTTACTCCATATAAATCTCCAATATGCTTTGCAAGTATAGCCCCTAAGTTTGAAGCATGGGTTCCTTGCAAACCTTTTCCCAAGTCCTCAATCATAGGGGTACTTACAAAGTAAGTCCCCCCTGGAATTGGTTTTAAAAGCCCTCCACGGCCTACGACAGCTAGTAGATCTCCCTTACTAATATTAATATCTACTAGCCAATCTTTTATTAGATTTAATCTATATTCATATTGGTCCATTATATTTGTATACTTATTCAATATATCTATAGGGTGTATTATTTTTTTAGTTTTTACTTCTACTTCATTTTTAAAAATAGACACCTTTGTTGATGTGGACCCAGGATTTATAGCTAAAATGTATTTTTTAATAATAAATCCCTCCTAATTATTAATCAATCTTACTTCGATTGACTCAGGTATTGTTTCTTCTATGGTAAGCCCTGGAATTTCATTTACCTTTAAATCTACTAAGTGACTTCCTTCTTCTAGACCTAAAAGGTCTAATTCCAAACTTAAATCACTTTCGCTAATTAAATCCAATTCAGATTTAATTCCTTTTATAGATACTTCAATAATTTTATCTAAGTCTAAAGTGTTAATACTAAACTCGCTGCCTAAATTTTTTATTGTAATATTTTTAAAGGGAATACTATAAGCTTTTGTTATTGTTTCTTCAATAGTATAAGTTATTAAAACTTTTTCTCTAGGGTTTAATAATTCTATGCCCTGTGGAAGATCTAGTTCTACTTCCATGGAAGATTGTTCTAATAAGCTATTAATATCTATTGTTTTAGTATTGATTTTATTTATATCTACTATGTCTTTTTTGCCTTTAATCTCAATATTGCTTGGACTAATAGAAATATTAGTTATGGTAAAGTTCTCAGGTAATTCGTTTTCTGTAATCAGCTCTATAGGTACAGAATTAGTTTTTAATACATTAATACTAACATCTATCATACTTGGTACTTTATCTACACCTAAAACTTCATTGCCTTCATCATCCAATATTCTTACCGGTACTGCTCTATTTGCATTGGAGCTAATACCATCAACATTAACAGTTGCAACTACTTTATTTACTTCATTAACCCAAGACCTTGGACCTCTTATTGTTACGAACTGAGACTTAGAAGTAAAAGAATCCAATAAATAATCTTCCGGTACTAGCCCTTCTGTTCCAATATTAATAGGTATATCTCTTGTTATAATTTTTTCCAAAGTAAACAATACTTCTTTTGGTTCTATATTAGTAACTACAATACCTGGTTTTTGATTTATCAAGCTAACAGTTATTGGCAGTTTAAATTGTCCTTCTCCTCGTCCACTTAAGTCAACTTGAGCTACAATGTTTTTTGATGAAAAGTCTACCATATCATTTCTTCTACCAGTTGATTCTACATTTACAGTTACTTCCTTTGGCTCCATAAGTACCAGGCCCGCTCTATCTAAAGTGGTTGTATTAATGGTTACAGGTATATTTCTAATAGTAGTTGGCTGCTCAGGATTCTCTACTTTCATTACAGTAGTCCATAAAAGAATAGCTATTATGAGAGCAAAGGCTTTTATAGTTAAATTATTCTTTTCCTTGCTCATTTGTCTGCCTCCATTTCGATAAAAATGATCCCTTTTCCACTTTAGGCTTATACATATCTGTAAGGATTTGTCTAAGAGTTTTAGAATCTAAATATCTTGATATGGTACCATTCTCTGATATAGATATGGCGCCAGTCTCTTCAGAAACTACTATAGACAAACTATCTGATCTTTCGGATATGCCTAGTGCAGCTCTATGTCTAGTACCTAATTCCTTACTAACTGCTGTATTATCTGTTAAGGGTAAAAAACAAGCAGCTGCTTTAATTCTATCATCCTTTATAATTACTGCCCCGTCATGAAGTGGAGTATTTGGTATAAAAATATTTATAAGTAAGTCGCTAGACACAAATCCATCTATTTTTGTCCCTGTATCTACTACTTCATTTAATCCAGTCTTTCTTTCTAGAACCATTAGTGCTCCTATTTTTTGTCTAGAAAGAGATGATGTAGCCTCCACTATTTCTTCCACTACTTGGGATAAGCTTTCCCCTCTAATCTCCATAAGAGATTTAGAAAAAAACTTACTAGTTCCTATATACTCCAGACCTCTTCTTAATTCAGGTTGAAACACTATTAACAGTGCTAAGGTTCCTACTGTCATTGCATTATTTAATAGAAAATGAATAGTGTATAATTTAGTCCATTCAGTGACCTTAGTTAAGACTAATAATACAACTATACCTTTAGTAAGTTGCTCAGCTCTGGTTTCTCTAATAAGTGTAAACAACTTATATAATACTACTGCTACAATTACTATATCTATTACATCTCTCATTCTAACATTAAAAAAGAATCTACTTATATCTGGCAAGGCTACCACACCTTTGTTTTTTATTTTAAAGGTTTTATGCTTACCTTTAATGCTTACTTATCTATTATATAACAAATACGGGCTTAATTGTATAAAATTTATATTATTTTCCATTAATAGTGTCTATTGTATCTTTAAAGGATTTTTCAATCCTATTATATCTTCCTTCAGTTAGTTCTAATTCTAATTGTCCCTTAATCACTTCTTCAACTGGAATAATTTCATAGTGAAACTTTCCATCTGATTTGTACTTGTAAACCCAGGTTGGTATATACTCTACTTCTTTTATTTGGATTTCATCTTTGGTAAAGTTTTTCTCAATATTAAGCTTTACCATAAGTCCATCTTCAGTAAAAGAATTTCCCATGGATTCTAAACTTTGATTTGATAAAAAGTTTCCCATAGAGTAAATAATAAAACTATCCTTGTCATTATTAATCCCTTTTGATTTTTGAATTACATGAGGGTGGCTTCCAAATATAATATTGCCCCCCCAACTAAGAATTTTTTCACCTAATTCTATTTGATAATCAGAAGGGATTCTATGATATTCATTTCCCCAATGAAGGAATAAAGCTACTAAGTCTACTCCTATCTCTTCAACTTTTTTAATATCTCTTTCTATCTTTTCTTCATCTATTAAATTTATCATGTATGATAATTCATCTTGGCTTAGCAAGCTGTCTAATCCATTTAATCCATAGGTATAAGATAAAAAGGCAATCTTAATTCCTTTAACTTCTTGAATTAAAAACCTTTCATCTTCTTTATTTCTATTTGTTCCTATACTTTTTAGACCATATTCTTCAATATTATCCAAAGTAGATAATATTCCATCTTTTCCTCTATCTAAGCTATGATTGTTGGCTGTAGAAATAATATCAAAACCTGTATCAGCAAGAGCAAGTAGAGTTTCTTTAGGGCTATTAAATCTTGGAAAGCCAGAGTATGGTAAATGGTTTCCTCCAGTTACTGTTTCAAAGTTTGCAAGTGATATATCTGCTTCTTCTATATATTTTTTCACATATTTAAAATTCGGTGTGAAGTCATATTTGCTTTCACCCAAGTAAGCTGCTCGCACCTGGGGACTATGAAACATTATATCTCCAACAGCAAGTATACTGATTTCTTCTATTTTATCTTCCACTATTTCTTCTACTTCAATGGGAATCTCATCTTTTATTATTGGAATCTCTTTAACTAAATCCTCTTGCATTTCAGTGCTTATATTTTTATCCCCAACATTTGTTATACTTGCTAAACATCCGGATAATATTAAAACTATAGTAAGACATATAACAATTAAGTATAAAAATTTGTTTTTCATAAGTTCCTCCAATACAAATTATATAGGTATTACTCTCTATATCTTATCCAAAATAAGAGACAAATACAATACCTAGCCTGAAATTCTTGATCACAGATTTTTGAAAGATCAATTTTTAAAATTCCATAAAAAAACAGACACCCGAAGGTGTCTAATTTTAGTATTCTACAAATAATGATTTTTTAACATTACAAACTGGGCAAATTTCTTCTTCACCTGTAAGTGAAATAAATCCACATACTGGGCAAAGTAATATTACTTCAGCTTCTAAGTCTTTACCTTGATCTACAGCTTCTTTTG
>CAYZDC010000084.1:0-7677 GCA_964477045.1 uncultured Tissierellaceae bacterium
AATAACTCTTTTTTCTACCTTAGCAGGTGCATCTGTGCTGCCACTATCTCCTGGAGCTGGTGCATCTGTGCCTCCACATGCTGCCAAAGACAATGTCATTGCTAATACTAGTAAAATCGCTAAAAATTTCTTCACTAAGATTCCTCCCTTTTTTTTTAAAGATGTCCTAAATATTAACTAATATACTACCATCTGACATTTTACTTGTCAATTAATGGGCATGTATTTTAGTTCCATATTTAGAATAGCTTTTAGTTAGAAATTATGTTTTATTATTAATATTTAAAAAACTAATATCAAGTAATATGTGCATTATTGATATCGATTTCCTTATTAACATAAAAATCCACAATTATGCCTTCTTTCGAAGACATAATCGTGGTTCTCATTCTCTCTAACCAAATATTTTAGTAAAATTTTGCTTACAAACAATTATAGCACTTCAATTTAATGAAGTAAAGGATTATTAATTTTTTAACAAAGATATTAACCTATCTCCCATAACTTCTTCTATATATAATTCTTTTAGTCCCCAAAACTTCTTGAAGTCTAAATATTTCCTTATAGCATCTGCCCTATCTACATTATTGTTTTTTACTGCTCTAATCAATATGTTTTTAGGGGTGTGCTCCATATCTATAAATTCTAAAAGTTGTACCTGGTAACCTAATATTTCTAATACATTAGCCCTAATACTATCTGTTACTAAGGAAGCTAGTTTTTCTTTAATTATTCCATGATTCTCCATTGGTGCCATGACTCTATTGTGAATTTTGTTCAATAATTCGTGCTGACAACAAGGAACTGAAAGTATAGCTTGAGCATTCCAGTTTACAGCTTTCACTAAAGCAGCATCTGTGGCTGTGTCACAGGCATGTAAAGTGACTACCATATCAACTGTTTGAAATTCTTCAAAGTCCTTTATATCCCCATGAGTAAATTTTAAATCACTATAATTTAAATCATTTGCTACTTCATTGCAGAATTTTATTACATCTTCCTTTAAATCCAAGCCAACAATATTTACCTCTAATTTTAATATGTTAACCAAATAATGATATAGGGCAAAGGTTAAGTAACTTTTACCACAACCAAAGTCTACTATATTTAAGGCTTTGTCTGTTTTAATCTTTGGAATTACATCAGATACCATTTCTAAAAACCTATTTATTTGCCTAAATTTATCATACCTTTTGGCTACTACTTTGCCCTTGTCTGTCATTACTCCTAAACGGATTAGAAAATCACAGGGTTCACCATCTTCTATAATATAAGATTTTACTCTATTATGACTGGTATCTACTTCTGACTTGGTAGCTTGTTTTTTTAATATATTGACCTTTCCTTTTTTATTAATTAATATATGGTAATCTGCCTCCTTAGAGAATACTAGTCCTTGCTTGAATTTATTATTTAATAAAGAGATAATTTCATTTAAGGATTCATCATTACTTAAGTTATTGTGAGTAACCTTAGCTTTATACTCATAGGTAAATTGATATTTTAAATCTTCTTTTATTAAAACTGGTTTTATAGTCACTTTAGTAAAGCTATTTTCATCTTTTTTTCTTAGATTACTTAATACAGCATATATTAATCCTTGTTCTCCTAATAATTTATTTAATAGAATTTCTACTTGATCCAAATTCTCATCTCCTTTCATTAAAACCATTTGCGGACCGTCCAGGGCGACGCTCCCTACATTTTAAGCTTTCGGACCGTCCAGGGCGAGGCTCCCTACATTATTTTGCTCCTGTAGGGAACGGTGCCCCACCGTTCCGCTTTTATCGAGGCAATTAGACCTAATATTATTGTCTTTTAATTATTTGGGTATATACACCAATAATGTGTATAATATTATATAGAATCAAGATTAAGGTGGTGGAAATGGTGAAGAATCTCTTAAAAAGATTATCCAAAAATAAAGCATTTATGTTTATGGACCAATTATTATATAGAATTGGCGATGATGAAGTTTTCGCCATTGGAGCACAACTTACTTATTTTCTAATACTTTCAGTATTTCCATTTATTATAATGTTTTTAAATATAATAAGCTACACACCCTTAGTTCGTGAAGAAGTACTTATGAATATAACCCAATACTTGCCTCTTGAAGCGCAAAACCTAATAAATGGATTTGCTGAAGAAATAATTAAAACAAGTAGTCAAGAGCTCTTATCTGTAGCTGCCATATTTGGTCTATGGACTGCTTCTTCTGGTATTTCAGCTGTAATGAGGGCTATAAATAAGGCTTACGATACAGAAGAAACAAGACCCTTTTATAAATCAAAACTATTATCTATATTTTTTACCATAACACTGTTAATTTCTTTAACTTTAGTTTTCTTAACCCTTGTATTTGGTGAAGTATTAGGCAATCAATTGTTTTCATACTTTGGATTGACAGATGTTTTTCTAGGCCTTTGGTCAGTTCTTAGAATGCTGATCCCTATATTATATATGATTCTTACATTTACCCTATTTTATAGATTTGCACCTTATACTAAAAACTCCAATAATGTTAAACTTAGAAATTCTATGCCTGGTGCCATATTCACAACCTTAGGCTGGCTATTGACTTCTACCATATTTTCTTATTATGTAAACAACTTTGGTAGATACACCATAACTTACGGCAGTATAGGGGGCATTATCATTCTTTTAGTTTGGTTATTTATTAGTAGTATTATTATAGTATTAGGCGGAGAAATCAATGCTACAACAAAATACTTTAGGGCAAATGGATACGAGGAAATAGGAGAAAGAAGTATTGTAAAGAAATACCTGTAGATTCAAGTAACAGGTAAGAGTTAACAGGGAACAGGTAAAACCTTAGAACCCGTAACGGTGAGGGCACCGTTCCCTACGGTAGGGACCATTTTTATCAGGTAGGGAGCGTAACGTGAGGATCTGCTCTTTTTTTCTTGTAAATAATTGTGAATTGTGCATTGTGAACTGTGAATTGTCCCTCTAGTATTTCTTACTAGAAGTCAGTGCAAATGCTGTTATCTCTCCTGCTCCATTTTGCTTTAATACTTTTGCACATTCTATAAAAGTTGAGCCTGTGGTTACTATGTCGTCTATTAGTAATATGGATTTTCCCATTATCTCTTCTTTTCTTTTCACCTTAAAAGCATCTTTTAAATTTTTCATTCTTCCACTTTTATCTAATTTGTTTTGCGCTTCTGTATGCTTGTATTTCACTAAATTCTTATGGGACACTTCTATATTTAATTGTTGTCCAATATAATTAGCTAGTAGTTCACTTTGGTTGTAGCCTCGAATGGCTTCTTTTCTTCTATGGGATGGAACGTAGTAAATTATATCAACTCCATTTAAATCCAGTCTTTTAATTGAATCTACCATAATTTGACCTAAGGGCTTATATAGGTAGCTTTTCCCATTAAACTTAAAGTCATAAACCATTTCCTTTATAAAACGATTAAAGCCTAGTATATAAAATGTACTTTCTATATAAGAGGATTCTAAGTCTATTTTTCTATCTAATATTTCTAGATTTCCTTTGCAATCACTACATATAAAGGATTGGATATAAATAGTCTCCTCTTTGCAAAAGAAACACCAATTTCTACTGGGAAATAATAAACTGTGGACTGACTTTATATATTCCATAGCCTTCTCCTTTAATCTAAAAATACAGCCAAGTAATCTCTTATCTTCCTATCTAATGATGAGTACCTTGTTGCAATATTGTTGTTTTTAATCATCATATCCATATATCTTTCTTCCCCTACTAAGACAACTAATTGTCTAGCACGGGTTACTGCTGTGTAAATAAGATTTCTTGTTAATAGCATTGGTGGTCCCCATTGAATAGGCATTACTATTACTGGGAACTCACTACCTTGGGATTTGTGTACTGTAGTTGCATAGGCTAATTTTAATTCATCTAATTGTGTAAAGTCGTATTCCACTTCTTTTTCTTCATCAAACAATACTTTTATTATTTTTTCTTCATTATCTATATCCGTTATAAATCCAAAATCCCCATTAAATACTCCTTCTCCAATATCTACTTGGATACCATTTCTCATAAGTTTCCACTCTGTTTTGTAATTATTTTTAATCTGCATTACCTTATCCCCAACTCTAAATAATTCATCACCAAATTCTTTTTCATTTTTCCCTGGTGATTTAGGATTTAGGCTGGCTTGAAGGTGTTTGTTAAGAGAATGGATACCTACTTCTCCTTTTTTCATTGGAGTTAGTACTTGGATATCTTTTATAGGGTCTACTCCATAAAACTTTGGAAGTCTTTCTTTATTTAGATTTATTATGGTTTCTAAAGTTCTTCTAGTGGTTTTTTCTGTCATAAAGTAGAAGTCTTTGTCTTTCTCATTTAAGAGGAGTTTTTCTCCTTTATTAATCTTATGAGCATTGACTATAATCATACTTTCCTCTGCCTGTCTAAATATTTCATCTAACATTACTACATTTATAATCCCTGAGTTTATAATATCTTTTAATACATTACCTGGTCCAACAGATGGAAGCTGGTCAATATCTCCTACTAAGATTAACCTAGTACCTGGATCTATAGCCTTAACCAGATTATTCATTAGAAGTATATCTATCATAGAAGCCTCATCTATTATTATAACATCAGCATCTAAGGGACTATCCTCGCTTTTGTTAAAGCCCATTTCTGATTCAAAGGGTGCAAACTCTAATAGTCTATGAATAGTTTTAGCTTCTTTTCCTGAGGTTTCAGTCATTCTTTTGGCAGCTCTACCTGTAGGTGCAGCTAGCAATACATCCAAATCTAAATCTTCACATATTTTAATAATTGCATTAATTGTGGTTGTTTTACCAGTTCCAGGTCCACCAGTTATTACACTCATTCCATTTTCTAAGGATTCTTTTATAGCTAAAATTTGTTTGTTGCCAAATTCTATATCTTCAATTTTTTCAAATTTTTTAATTTCACTTTCTATATCCACTTCTAGTTCATCAAACTCTACTCTTGATAATTCTACTATCTTTCTGGCCACATTGTTTTCTGCAATATGATAAGGCATATAATATACCAGGTTTTCATCCCCATCTCTTATTATATAAAAGCTATTTCTAAGGGCCAAGTCTCTTAGGGGCTCTTCTAATTGCTCTTCCCTAACATCTAGTAACTTGGCTGCTTTTTCTAATAATTCACCTTGTGGCAAGTAGCAATGCCCATCACTGGCGCTTTTCATTACAGTAAACTTTAATCCTGCTTCAAACCTATAAGGGGATTCTAAACTAATTCCCATCTTAAATGCGATTTTATCTGCAGTTCGAAATCCTATACCATAAACATCCTCTGATAACCTATAGGGATTTTCATTTATTGCTTTTATTGTATCTCTACCATATTTTTTATATATTTTTATTCCATTATTTACTGAGATGTCATACTGTTGAAGGTATACCATAATATCACGAAGATCTCTTTGTGCTTCAAAAGCTTCAGTGATTTTTTCTAGTTTTTTATCTCCTATTCCTGGAATTTCTTTTAAACGTTCCGGATTATATTGGATTATATCTAAGGAATCCATTCCAAATAATTCCACTATTTTTTCA
Source organism: uncultured Tissierellaceae bacterium (assembly GCA_964477045.1). Taxonomy (GTDB): domain Bacteria; phylum Bacillota; class Clostridia; order Tissierellales; family Tissierellaceae; genus CAYZDC01. The sequence continues at coordinate 5,581 of CAYZDC010000084.1, forward strand.
GCAGTTTTTGGTCCTATTCCAGGAAGCAATCCAGAAGCCAGGTAATTTTCTATACCTTTAACTGTTGAAGGAACCATTGTTTGAATTGATTCAAATTTAAACTGCTCACCAAAAGTAGAGTGATATATAAAATCCCCTTCAATACTTACCATTTCTTCCAGATTTATAAAGGGTACATTTCCTACAATAGTAATCAACCCGTCAGAAGTATTCAATTTACCTACTGTAAAGCCATTGTTTTCATTTCTAAATATAATTTCCTCTACTACCCCTTCAATAACAAGCAAACTCAATCCCTCCAATTGGTGATACTCATTATTATAACATAAGAGCCCCTTAGAACATAGATTTATTCTATGTTCTAAGGGGCTCATTTATGATTATTTTGTATTTACTATGGCTTTGGATAGTTCTATAATACTTTCGGAAAGCTGATTTAGTTTTCCTTCTATTCTAACCAATAAATATATGGATATGACTATGGGAAAACCTAAATTAGCTATACCAGTATATATTTCTTCCATAGCTAATCCCTCCTTTGATTAAATAAGGGCCATTTGGCCCCTATTTAAAATTCCATTTCATTTGTTGAAGTATTAATGATTCTAGCACTATGCTTATTGACTAGATCCACTCCATTTGACTGAAATATATTGTAAGATATAATGCTATCCATGGCACTTTCAATTTCTGACTGAGCTAATTCTTCCAGAGGCTCATCTACTGAAATACGAACTCTTTTATTAAACTCGTCTAAAAAATCCATCTCCAATTTTGTCTTTTCCATTATTTCACCACCCTTCTTAATCAAGTAACAGGTAATAGGTAACAGGGAATAGGTGAGAAATTTATAAGATTTTGAATTTTCGTTATTCACTGTTCACTATTCACTGTTCACTGTATTATTCTTCTATCAACTTGCTTTCTTCTACTCTTTTCACATTTAATAAATCTCTACTTTGCAAACTTGCCAATGCTGCTGCAGTTCCGTGTAAATCTGCATCTAATGCATCAGTTTTCACTTTTGATAAGGACTTGCTCTTAATTCTTTGCTTGCCATCTACTAAGCCAGCGTCTAACTCTAATTTAAGAGTTACTTTTTCCTTTACATTTACAATAGCCATTTTCTCACCACCCCTCTAGAAGATAGTGAACAGTGAACAACGAACAGTGAACAGTTGAAAACCTGTTCTTCCATCCTTTATTACTGTTCCTAATCTATATATAACTTTAGGTCTAAGAATTTACTATTCAAAAACAAAAAAAAGATTCCTCGCTTGCTCAGAATGACAATATAAGTCTGTCATTCTGAGACGGGCAGTATAATAACTGCCCACGAAGAATCTCCTCTTTAATTCTTTTCGGGCGACCAAAGGTCGACCCCTACCATAATATTGTTCGTTGTTCACTGTTCATTGTTCGTTGTTCACTATCTTTTCAAAGCTTTCCTAAGTTCTTCCACCTTATCTAATCTTTCCCAAGTTAAATCCAAATCAGACCTTCCAAAGTGTCCATATGCTGCCAGTTGTTTGTAGATTGGTTTTCTAAGATCTAGGTCTCGTATAATAGCTGCTGGTCTTAGGTCGAAATGTTTGTTTACTAATTTTTCTATTTCTTCATCTGATATTTTGCCTGTTCCAAATGTGTCTACATAAATAGATAGGGGTTTGGCTACTCCTATGGCATAGGCTAGCCCTACTTCACATTTATCTGCTAAGCCTGCTGCTACTATGTTTTTGGCCACATGTCTAGCTGCATAAGCTGCAGACCTATCTACTTTTGTAGCATCTTTTCCAGAGAAAGCTCCTCCACCATGTCTTCCATATCCACCGTAAGTATCTACAATAATTTTTCTGCCGGTTAAGCCTGCATCTCCCATAGGCCCACCTATTACAAATCTTCCTGTAGGATTTACATAGTAGACTGTGTTTTCATCTATCATTTCTTCAGGAATTATTTTAGAGATTACATGTTCAATAATATCTTTTTTTATTGTTTCCAATTCTACATCCGGACTATGTTGAGTAGAAACTACTATATTTTCTATTCTTACTGGCTTGTTGTCATGATACTCTATTGTTACTTGAGTTTTTCCAT
>CAYZDC010000085.1:0-7665 GCA_964477045.1 uncultured Tissierellaceae bacterium
TAATAGGTGTTGACGTAGACCAAAGATATGACTCAGAAACAGTAATGACTTCAGCAGTAAAAGGACTAGCAAGTTCAGTTGTTGATGTATTAACTTCTATCTATAAAACTGATAGTTTTTCAACATATGGTGGAAAAACTACAGTATTCAATGCAGCAAATGATGGTGTTGGTCTTCCAACAGAAGTTATAGGGGACGAAGCAGCAGATGCATTTGATAGATTTGAAAAATTTGATAAAGCTCAATATGATGAATTATATGCAAAGATGAAAGCTGGAGAAATAGAAGCAATACGTGAAATCGACGTTGCAGATCCATCTGGAAATGCTACTGCAGAAGAACTTACAAAGGGATTAGGACTTAAAAAAGTTGACGTTGAAACTAGATAATAAGATATTGATTTAAGAATATAATTCTATAAAGAGGGAGAACTAAAAATTCCCTCTTTTTTTTTACTAAAAATCGAAATATTTCTTATAAATAAAAAATATATTTAAATGAGTGAGGATATAATGGAAAATTATATTGTAGAAATGCTAAATATAACTAAAGAATTTCCTGGAATTATTGCCAATGATAATATTACCTTAAAGTTAAAAAAGGGAGAAATTCATGCACTATTAGGCGAAAATGGTGCAGGAAAATCTACTTTAATGAGTGTGCTTTTTGGATTATATCAGGCTGAAAAAGGGGAAATTAGGAAAAATGGAGAAGTTGTTCATATAAATAACCCTAATGATGCAAATGCTCTGGGTATTGGAATGGTACACCAACATTTTAAATTAGTGGATGTATTTACTGTGCTTGAAAATATTATCCTAGGTATTGAGCCAAGTAAAGCAGGATTTTTAGAAAAAGATGAAGCCAGGCAAAAAGTGGTTGAACTAAGTGAAAGATATGGGTTAAGTGTAGACCCAGATGCAAAAATTGAAGATATTTCCGTAGGAATGCAGCAGAGGGTAGAAATTTTAAAAATGTTGTATAGAGACAATGAAATTCTAATTTTCGATGAGCCTACAGCAGTGCTAACTCCTCAAGAGATTAAGGAAATCCTACAAATTATGAAAGGGTTTGCAGAAGAAGGAAAGTCAATTCTATTTATTACTCATAAATTAAATGAAATAATGGAAGTAGCTGATAGGTGTACTGTATTACGTAAGGGAAAGTATATTGGAACAGTAGATGTAGCTGAAACAACAAAAGAAGAATTATCTAGAATGATGGTAGGACGAGATGTGGCCTTTAGTATAGAAAAAGAACACAAGGATGTAGGAGATGTAGTATTATCAGTTAATAATATTACTGTACCTTCTAAAATTCATAAAAACAATGCAGTAAAAGATATATCCTTTGAAGTCCGAGGCGGCGAAATAGTATGCCTAGCTGGAATAGATGGTAATGGGCAAACCGAATTTGTACATGCCTTAACTGGATTAGAACTTCCAATTGCTGGAAGTATAACTCTTTGTGGACAAGATATTACAAAAGCTTCCATAAGAAAACGCTCCATAACAGGCATGAGCCATATACCAGAAGATAGGCATAAGTATGGACTAGTATTAGATTATACTTTGGAGGAAAATTTGGTGTTACAAAGATATTGGGAGCCTAAATTTCAAAAGGGTGGATTTATAAAATTTGATGAAGTTAGAAATTATGCCTTAAGACTTATAGATGAATATGATATAAGAAGTGGACAAGGTCCCATAACAAAAGCCAGAAGCATGTCAGGTGGAAATCAACAAAAGGCAATTATAGCTAGAGAAATTGATAAAAAACATGAACTATTAGTTGCAGTTCAACCTACAAGAGGCTTAGATGTAGGAGCCATAGAATATGTTCATGAACAATTAGTAGCTCGACGAGATGCAGGTAAAGCTGTATTCTTGGTTTCCTTAGAATTAGAAGAAGTAATGAATGTTAGTGATAGGATTTTAGTTATTTATGAAGGAGAAATTGTTGGAGAGCTTGATCCAAAGCAGACTACTGTTCAAGAATTAGGACTGTATATGTCTGGTGCAAAACGAGATGAGAAGGTGATCAATAATGCAGGATAAAAATAAATTTAGTTTTAAAAATATATCTCAGTATATAGGACTATCCTCATTTGCCTCAGCACTAATGGCCATAGTTCTAGGTTTGGTTTTTGGATTTATAGTAATGCTAATTGCAGCGCCTAATAATGCTATTGCTGGATTTAGATATATTGCATTAGGAGGACTTAATCGTATAGGGGATGTGTTCTACTTTGCAACGCCTATACTTATGACTGGACTTGCAGTAGGCTTTGCTTTTAAAATGGGAATGTTCAATATAGGGGCTTCAGGTCAGTATACAATGGGAATGTTGTTTGCTTTACTTGTAGGTTTTATGTGGGACTTACCCAATGGATTACATTGGATAGTTGCTATTTTAGCTGGTATGTTTGGGGGTATGCTTTGGGGTTTCTTACCAGGATTTTTCAAAGCATTTATGAATGTCCACGAAGTTATATCATCTATTATGTTTAATTATGTAGGTATGTATATTGTAGATATGGTTGTTCAAGGTAGCTCAACCATGTATATTTCTACAATGACAAGAACTAGATACTTGCCTGGAACTGCACAAATACCTAGGCTTGGATTAGCCGGATCAAATGTAAATTTAGGAATAATAATAGCCATAGCCATAGGAATTATATTGTATATAGTTCTCCAAAAGACTACTTTTGGATATGAACTAAAAGCTACGGGCTACAACAAGTTTGCCAGTGATTATGCAGGTATGAGTGGTAAAACAAATATTATAAAAGCAATGGTAATAGCAGGTGGCCTTGCAGGAATTGGTGGAGCCTTGGCTATATTAGCCCCATCTGCCATAGCAGGTAGTAGTATGACATATGAGCCTATTAATATAATAGCTCCTAATGGTTTTACTGGAATAGCAGTTGCTCTATTAGGAAGTTCTCATCCAATCGGAACTATTTTTGCAGCCGTATTTATTTCATATATTCAAAGAGGTGGAACATTAGCAAGTCTTGTTGGATATAAACCGGAGATAATAGATGTGGTTATAGCAGTTATAATTTATTTCTCAGCTTTTGCCATGGCTATGAATACAGGGTTAACTAGATTTATAAAAAGAAGATTTGGAAAAAAAGATGAAGAAATTGTAGAAAACCAGGTTGTAGAAGATAGTGTAAAGGAGGCAGAATAATGCGTACAATATATTATTTGGTTCAAAATATGCTTCCCGTTGCGATTTCTTTACTAATTGTTGCATTAGGTGGAATGTTTAGTGAAATTGGTGGAGTAGTAAACATTGCATTAGAAGGTATAATGCTTTTCGGTGCCTTTTTTGGAGCCCTATTTGTCTACTTTGTACAGGAATCTGGTATGAGTCCTCAAACCATATTATTGCTAGGTATGATAGTAGCTGCTGTAGCAGGATTTTTATATTCACTTCTATTATCCTTTGCTGCTATTACTATGAGTGCAGAACAAGTAATAACAGGTACTTCTTTAAACATGTTAATACCAGCCGCTATTTTATTAGTATCAAAAATGGTGTTTAATAGTGATGGAATAACTACTAGGATGAACTTTTATGTAAGAAAAGTACCGGTTTTAGGTGACATACCAATATTAGGTCCATTGTTTTTTCAAAACACTTATTTAACTGTAGCAATAGGAATAGTAATTCTAATAATTGCATATATAGTATTTTATAAAACAAAATTTGGTCTAAGATTAAGAGCTTGCGGTGAGCATCCACAAGCAGCTGACTCAGTAGGTATTAGTGTACAAAAGATGAGATATGCTGGTACAAGTATTTCAGGAATTTTAGGTGGAATTGGTGGATTCTTTTATGCAGTTGGAGTAATGGATGGTAATGTGAATGGTCATACTGGAGTTGCAGGATTTGGTTTCTTAGCCTTGGCTGTATTAATATTTGGCCAGTGGCAACCTATAAGAATATTTATTGGAGCTTTATTCTTCGCTCTATTAAGGTCGATTGCATACTCATCATCTTTAATACCATTCTTAGCCAGATTAAATATAAACCAAAACTTTTATAAAATGCTTCCATATTTAGCTATTATGATAGTATTAGCTTTTACATCAAAGAAATCCAGAGCACCAAAAGCAGTTGGAGATCCATTTGATAAAGCAAAGAGATAGGTAAGAGTTAATAACTAATAGCTAATAACTAATAGTTAAAAGATAAAAGAGTAGATTCTTACGCTACGCTGAGAATGACACCGTTTGTATGGACTGTCATCCTGAGACGGACAGTATTAACATTACTAGCGAAGGATCTCCTTTTTGTTTTTTGATTTTTAAACTATTCATTGTTCACTGTTCACTATTCACTATCCTTCTGATATAATATACATAAGAGAAGGGGGGACAATTAATGAAGCTTAGTTATAACTTAACCTTGGAGCAAAGCCAAAAACTAATAATGACACCAGAGTTAAGGCAAGCTATTCAATTGCTCCAATACAACAGTCTAGAATTAAATGAGTATTTAAATAAAGAAATTCAAGAGAATCCACTACTTGAAATGGAAGCTGTAAAAGTTGAGCTAGAAGATATAAGTATAGACAATAGTAAGGATCAGGCAATCGATTGGAAGGAATACTTGGAAAAGTATGAAGACTATAGTTATAGACCACAGGTTGATAAAAACCATAAAGAATATACTGTGGAATCATTTACCAGTTATGACCTTACCTTAAGAGAACATTTAATATCACAATTAACTTTAGTTAAACTAACTCCTAAAGAATATAAAATTGGTGAATATATAATACAAAGTTTAAACGAAAATGGATATTTAAACATACTTATAGAAGATATTGCATCTCAACTAGGAGTATCTGCAGAAGAAGTTGATAGTGTTTTAAAAGTAGTTCAAACTTTTGAGCCTTCTGGAGTAGCTGCTAGGAGTCTAGTGGAATGCTTATTGATTCAGGTAGAGGCTAAAAATATTAAGGGAACACTTATTAAAAAGATAATAAATAATTATTTAAGTGATTTAGGTCATAATAGACTTGGGAAAATTGCTAAAGAAGAGAATATAGATCTTTTAAAAGTACAAAGAGCATGCGACTTTATTAGAGCATTAGAGCCTAAGCCAGGAAGAAGTTTTAGTGGAAACTATGATGAAGTTAAATATATTGTTCCAGATGCAACAATTCAGTTTGTTGATGGAAAATATAATATTTTAATAAATGAGGTTACGGGACCTAGGTTAAATATAAATAATTTCTATAAGAACTTACTAAAAGAAGGTGGAGACAAGGAAACTACTGAATATCTTTCCAATAAATTAAATTCAGCAATGTGGATAATAAAAAGCATAGAACAAAGAAGACAAACCATATACAAAGTAATTCAATCTATTTTAAAATTCCAACTAGAATTTTTTAATGAAGGAGATAAAAATTTGGTTCCTTTAACCTTAAAAGATGTTGCAGAAGATATTGATATGCATGAATCTACAATATCTAGAGCAACAAATGGAAAATACGTGCAAACACCTAGAGGTTTATTTGAATTAAAGTACTTTTTTTCCACAGGATTAGCCAGTACTTCAGGAGAAGATATTTCAGCCACTAGCATAAAATCAATAATAAAAGATATAATTGACTCAGAAGACAATAAAAAGCCTTATAGTGATCAAAAAATCGCGGATATTTTAAAGGATAAAGGCAATAGCATATCTAGAAGAACTGTGGCAAAGTATAGAGATGAAATGGAAATACCTTCATCTACTATGAGAAGAAGGTATTAGACAAGATTGAAATTAACAATAGTTTAGTAAAATAAAGAATCCTAGAAAAACAGGATTTACTATTGTCATATTTGCTTAAATAAGGTATAATTATAGGTAGTAGATTATTAATTCTACTACTTTTTTTATGGGTGGTGGGACAGATAACAAAAGCGCGGGACACATAATGCCCAAATGCTACTCTTTAAAAAGATAGGGGTGAAAATAATGGAGTTTTTAAATCTTCTAAAGAAAATGACTCCGGAAATTGTAGAGAAAATAGAAACCAGATATTTAATTTTAAGGACTATAGCTTATAATGAGCCAATAGGCAGAAGACTATTATCTACTAAGTTAAGTATGAAAGAAAGAGCAATAAGAGATGAAGTAAGTTTTTTAAAAGAGCAAGGCTTATTGAATATTGAAATATTGGGTATGTATATTACGGAAGATGGACAATTAATTTTAGATAAGTTAGAAGACCTTTACATCCAGCTTAAAGGTATACCAATATTAGAAAGAGAACTAGAAAGAGTTTTAAATGTGAAAAGAGTTATAATCTCACCTGGGAATTCTCTAAATAATGAGTTAGTCTTAAAAGATATGGGTAAAATTACTTCTAAGGAAATAAAAAACATTATTGAGAATGGCAACATTATTGGAATAACAGGGGGCAATACCATGGCTGCAGTTGCAGAGGAAATGGTAGAAGATAATAAAGAAAGGCAGGTCTTGATAATTCCTGCTAGGGGGGGATTGGGTTTAGAAGTGGAAACTCAAGCTAACTCAATAGCTGCATTGCTGGGTCAAAAGCTTAATGGAAAGTATAGATTGTTATATGTACCAGATAGTTTAGAAAGTGAAGCCTTGGATATTATCTTAAAAAACTCTGAAATTAAAGAATCTATTGAATGTATAAACAAAATGGACACTTTAGTTTTTGGAATGGGTAGAGCTGATGTAATGGCAACTAGGAGAAATTTATCTCCTGATAAAATCAAAGATATAATCCAGAAGGGAGCAGTTGCAGAAGCCTTTGGCCATTATTTTGATATTAATGGTAGAGAAATATGGGAATATAAGACAATTGGCCTTTCCTTAGAAAAGTACAAAGAACTAAAAAATGTAATTGGAGTAGCAGGAGGAGAAGACAAGGCAGAAGTAATTATTGCAATTGCCACAATAAGAAATGATATAACAATAATTACTGACGAAGAGGCAGCAAGAAAGATATTAGAAATAGTACACAATGCTACAAAGTAGCTAAAATATATTTAAAATTTCAAGGAGGAATAATGATGAAAGTAGGATTAAATGGTTTTGGAAGAATAGGTAGAGATGTTTTAAGAGCATATGCAGAAGGTGATGTAAAAGAATTTGAAATAGTGCATTTAAATGCATCAGGACCTTTAGCTGATTTAGCTCATCTTTTTAAATATGACACAATGTATGGAAAGTTTGATGGAACTATAGAAGTTGTAGAAGATGGATTTTTAGTAAATGGTAAAAAAATCAGAATATCTGCAGAAAGAGATCCAGAGCAAATTCCATGGACTGAGACAGGTGTTGAATTAGTTATAGACTCTACAGGAGCATTTAGAGATAGAGAAGGATTAAGCAAGCATATAACAGCTGGTGCAAAGAAAGTAATCTGTACAGCACCTACTAAAGGCGAAGATATTACAATAGTAATGGGCGTTAATGATGAGTTATATGACCCAGCTGAGCACAATATATTATCAAATGCATCATGTACAACCAACTGTTTAGCTCCTGTTGCTAAAGTTATATTAGATAACTTAGGAGTTAAAAAAGGTTTAATGACTACAATACATGCTTATACTAATGACCAACAAATATTAGATAAAAGACATTCAGACCTTAGACGTGCAAGAGCAGCTGCAG
>CAYZDC010000086.1:0-7653 GCA_964477045.1 uncultured Tissierellaceae bacterium
ACCAATTTCTTATAATACCTTCTATATAATTGATTTGTTTTTTGCCTTTTCTTTCCACTGAGTAAAAGAAAGCTTTTTCAATTACATCAGGATTCATATTATAATCATATATCCATCCTAATATTTTTTGCTTTTCCATAGGTACTATTTGCCTTCTCATTATATAATCTATGGAATTAAACATATTGTTAATAGCCGGTATTTGATTGGCTTGGATTAAATCTTCTGTAGTATATTGGTCTCTTTTTTTCTTCACTGCTTTTTTATCATCTTTCTTTTGAGTTAATCCTGTATAATTATTCTTTATATAAAGTTGTTTTAAATTTAAAAATTTAACTTTAAAATTAACTTCGTTATCATCTTCACTTAGTAACTTTTCTATTATGCCTTTGCCTTCCCAAAAATCCCATGCACCTAGTATATCTTCTAGGGATATATTTAAGTGTTTTGCTATGGTTTCGTTATTTACATCAATTTGTCCATCCCTATCATGGGCATATTTATAACCTAATAAGTAAACCTTAACATAAGTTCCGTTAGCCATAGGCATATAATCATTTATGAATATATTCTCAATAGGAGTATCTCCTAAGTCCATATCAGTTGTCTCTAAGGTAAAACTCATTTAATCAGCTCCATATTTTTCCTTATTTATAAAAATCTGCCTTAGTTAGTTTCATTTTGTAGATATAATTATATATCTTTTTACCTTTTAATACAAAGGAAGATTTATGTTTTAGATAATAGGAGTTATTTAAATCCAAAGAACTATTGTCAAATAAGTCTAAATAATATCCTATAGGCTTAAATCCAATGTTCTCATATACCTTGTAAGCTCTCTTGTTGAATTCTGCCACTTCTAAGTACATTTTCTTCATTTCTAATTGCTTGAAATAATAATTTAAAAAAACCTTTAAAGTCTCTGAACCATAGCCTTGGTCTACATAATTAGGGTCAAAAACTATGCCTAAAGTAGACTCTTTTTTGAATTTTTTAATATTTTTTATACCCATGTAACCTATAAGTATGTCTTCTTCATTTAAGACAGCAAAATAGCGGTTAAACCAGGGTAATGTTTTGTACTTATACCAAGCATGAACTTCATTGTCTGACATAGTTGGAAAATTATAGTCGCTTAAAAGGGGGTTATCATGATAACCCCAATTTCTCATAAAAAAAACATCCTCTACTTTTAGAGGTCTTATTCTTATTCTTTCCCCTTTTAAATTCATTATTGTCTCCTGTAATGAATTATTACTTCGAGGGTTACTCGAAGTAATAGTTTTATTTTATATTTTCGATTAATTGTTTCCCAAATCCTAGACCATATTCAATTGCCCTAGTATCTGACTTTTCATAAGGTATAAAGTTAACCTTTAATCCATCTTCATCATAAAGTTTGAATTTCAAGTTCTTTAAGTTGTCTTGTACTATTTTAACAGCTTCTCCACTCCAGCCATAAGACCCAAATGCACCGGCTAAATGTCCTCTATTTTTTATAGGGTTTAATACTGCCATAAGCTTGTATATTGGAAGTAAGGTATTTTGATTTATAGTAGGTGTACCAATTATAAATGCACAAGCACCATAAACTTTCTCTTCCAGCTCAGCTACTTCAGCCATTTCAATATCCATTACTTCAACTTCTATGTCTCCTGCCATTTTAATTCCTTCAGCAATTTTTTCTGCCATTTTCCCTGTATTACCATAGGCTGAAACATAAGGAATAAATACCTTTAATTTTTTACAATCTGCTTCAGTACTTAAGGACATTTCTTTAGACCATTCTACATACTTTTCCCAATTGTCCCGAAGAATTGGCCCATGTCCAGGAGCAATTACATCTATATCTAAATCTTTTATCTTATCAATAGCATCTAGCATATAGTTACTAAAAGGCTTTAAAATTACATCAAAATAATACTTAAAGGCTTTATCAAAGTCTGGAGTCAAATCATCAAACATTTCTTCTCCACAATAATGACTACCAAATGAATCACAGGTAAATAAAATTTTGTCTTCTTTTAAATAAGTGTACATTGTATCTGGCCAGTGTAAAAATGGAGCTGCTATAAATTCTAAAGTCTTATTACCTAAATCCAAGGTATCTCCATGTTTTACAATTAGCTTTTTAAAATCCTTGTCTATCATATGGGTTAAAAAGTTAATTGCAGATCTACTGCCTACTACTGTAGCTTGTGGTGCTAGGTCTAAAAGATGGGTCAAGTTTCCTGAATGATCTGGTTCAGTGTGGTTTAAAACTATATATTCAATATCTTTAAAATCCACAACTTCCTCTACCTTCTTTAAATAGGTATCTTTAAATGTAGCTTTTGTGGTTTCAATTATAGTTTTTTTATCTGCATTAATAAAGTAAGAGTTATAAGTGGTACCAAACTCCGTTTCCATAACCACATCAAAAGTAACTAAACCTGGATCTAAAATCCCAATCCACTTAACATCTTCATTTATATCTAAAATCTTATCATCAACCAAGTCTTTCATAATATTCCTCCTCGAATATTCTCTACACTTATATATACCCAAAAGCCACCATAAGGTAACAGGTAATAAGTAAGAGATAATAGGTAGGAGATAATTCACAGTTCACAATGCACGATGCACAATTATTGGGGTCTATCTTTTGGGTCTTCTGACGACCGAAGGTCGTCCCTACAATTGTGAACTGTGCATTGTGCATTGTGAATTTGTTTTGACTTTAACTGTTCCCTGTTACCTGTTACCTGCCCCTAATATTCTCTAGCTTTATCTAAGAACTTAGTATATTCTTTTTTCCATACCAATTCCACGGTTCCAGTAGGGCCGTTTCTGTGTTTTGCTATTATTATTTCACCTATATTTTTTTTCTCAGTATCTTCATCATAATATTCATCTCTATATAAAAACATAACTATATCTGCATCTTGCTCTATGGCTCCAGACTCTCTTAAGTCTGATAGTATAGGCTTGTGGTCAGCTCTAAGTTCAGGGGCTCTAGAAAGTTGAGACAAGGCTACTACAGGGCACTCCATCTCTTTGGCAAGTCCCTTTAATCCTCTGGAAATAGAAGATATTTCCTGTTGTCTGTTTTCTATTCTGCCTTCCATTTGCATTAGCTGTAAATAGTCCACTACGATTAAGTCCAAGCCTTTTTCTAATTTCAATCTTCTGCACTTGGCCTTCATTTCCATTAAGCTTATTCCTGCAGTATCATCTATAAAAACATTTATTCCTGAAAGAGGACCCATTGAATTAATTATTTGTACCCATTCATCTTCCACAAGGTGTCCACTAATAATCTTTTGTAAATCTACATGGGCAGTGGAGGCTATAATTCTTTGTACCAATTGTTCTTTGGACATTTCCAGGGAAAATATAGCAACCTTTGCATCGGCTTTTAAAGCACTGTTAGTAGCAATATTTATTCCTAAAGCTGTTTTTCCCATAGAAGGCCTAGCTGCTAGTAAGACTAAGTCACTTTTTTGAAGTCCTGATAACTTGTAGTCTAAATCAGCAAAACCAGTAGTAAGTCCTGTTAACTGCCCCTTATTTGCTGCCATTTCTTCTATTTTGGCAAAGCTATCAAGTAAGACTTCACTTATTGGAGAAAATCCATCTCTTTGGCTTCCTTGGGTTATATCAAAAATATTTTTTTCTGCAGTTTCTATGATCACATTAACTTCTTCAGAGTCTTCATAGGCTTTATTCATTATTTCATCACTTGAACGAATTAATCTTCGTAATATAGATTTTTCTTCTACAATCTTACAATAATACTCAATATTTGCCGTAGTTGCCACACTAGAAGATAAGTTTGCAAGGTAAGTAACCCCACCTGTATCCTCTAGGGTTCCTCTTCTTTTAAGCTCTTCTGATAGTGTGATTAAATCCACAGGCTCATTTTTATTAAATAAAATAATAATAGCCTGATAAATTTCACCATTAGCTTGTTTATAAAAATCTTCAGGTTTAATTGATTCCACGGCCACATTTATTGCTTCCTTATCTACAATCATTGCACCTAACACGGATTGTTCTGCATCTATACTATGTGGAGGAATCCTTCCCATTAATTGTCCGTTTATTTTAACCACAACCTTATTTTGAAATTACATTTACTTTTAGCTTAGCTGTTATTTCAGGATATACTCTTATTTCTACTTCTTGAAGTCCTGTGACTTTAATATTGTCTTTTAGTTCTATTTTTCTTCTATCTATTTCAATTTTATATTGGCTTTTCAATCCATCAGCTATGTCCTTAGATGTAATAGATCCAAATAATCTACCACCTTCTCCACCTTTACCTTTTAATGTAACTGTAAGAGTTTCAATTTTTTCTTTTAATTTCATTGCCTCTTCTTCTTCTTCTTGTTTTTTTGTTTCTAATTTTTTATTTGTTTCTTCCCACTTTCTTAAGTTAGCAGGTGTAGCTTCAATAGCCAGTCCCCTTGGAAATAGGAAGTTTCTTGCATAGCCATCCTTAGAATTAACTAAATCCCCTTCTACCCCTAATCCCTTTACATCTTTTAATAATATTATCTTCATTCTTCTTCACCCTCCTCTAAGTAGTCATCTATTTGTTCAATTAGCAATTTTTCAGCTTCATCCATTGACTTTCCAGATAATTGAGTACCAGCACTGGTTAAGTGCCCTCCTCCACCTAGTTTTTCTAGTATTAATTGTACTGAAATATTTCCTAAAGATCTTCCTGAGATATGAATTTTTTCATCTAAATTAGTTAAAACAAAACTGGCTTCAACTCCATTTATATTTAAGAGTTCATTGGCCGATTGAGCTGCTACTAATAATCCATCCTCTGCTTTGTGGTCTAATCTTCCTATAGCTATTTTATCATAAATTATCTTTGCCGAAGTAACTACTTCTGCTCTATTTATAAAAGTAGAAAAATCATCTCTAAACAGTTGTTTTACTACAATACTATCTGCCCCTGCTCTTTTTAAAACAGCTGCAGCTTCAAAGGTTCTAACTCCAGTTTGGAAACTAAAGTTTTTAGTATCTACTGTAATACCTGCCATTAGCGCTTCTGCTTCAAATTTAGTTAAATTAATATTTTCTGAAATATAGGTTAAGATTTCAGTGACCAATTCAGATGTAGAACTGGCATAGGGTTCAACATATGTTAGCACAGGATCTTTTATAAATTCTGCCCCTCTTCTATGATGATCTATTACTATTCTTTTATCTACTAAATCTAATAACTCTGGGGCTTCTGTAAAGCTTGGCTTGTGATTATCAACTAAAATCATAAGGGATTCCTTTGTTATCATTTCAGCAGCTTCTTCAGGAGTAATAATTTCTTTTAACAACTCTGGCTGATCTCTTCTTAGTCCCTCCATTAAATTTTTAATTGATGGGTTTTCACCTTTTATTATTAAGTAGCCTTTTTTATTTCTATTTTTTATTGCTCTTAAGATTCCTATACCAGATCCTACGGAATCCATATCTGGATTTCTATGACCCATTACAAATACTATATCTGCCTGATCTATAAACTGACGTAGGGCATATGAAATAACTCTCGATTTAACTTTATTTCTTTTTTCCATGGCTTTAGATTTTCCACCATAAAAATCAAAGGCTCCATCTTCATTGACTACAGCTTGGTCTCCACCTCTACCTAGGGCTATATCAATAGCAGCTCTAGCATAGTCATAAGAAGTTATTGGGTCTTCACCAGAGGCACTAATTCCAATACTTAAGGTAATAGGAATAGTGTTTCCAATATCTAGTTCTCTAATTTCATCTAAAAGGTCTACCTTTTTTTCCTTAATCTTTTTTAACTGAGAATGCTCCATTAATATTATGAATTTATCATTTTCATATTTCCTAACGATGCCTCTGTAGTCATTGAAATAAGACCCTATCCTTTTATCTATTTCTGCCAATACCAATGGCCTATGAATATCTGGAGTACTATTTTTTATGTCGTCATAATTATCTATATATACTAAGCCTATTATGGCTTTTTCATCTAAATAGCGCTTTTCCAATCCAACAAATTTCGTATTATTAACCCAATACAGGACTATAGATTTTGCTGCAGCAGTGGTTTTTTTGTTTCCCACAAAGTTTGGGTAAACTTTATAATAATCTTCACCATATTTTATATTAATAGGGTCATTGTCTTCCCTTTTTAAAAGTTCTTCCATAGAAAATTCTGGTACCAATTCTTCCATTTTTTCATTTAAGATTTCTTCTTTATTGATCATTTTTAAAAATGTGGTGTTATACCAAGTTACCATTCCTGATTCATTAATTAAAACCAATGGAAAAGGCATATTAAATATGGCATGCTTGGTAGCAGAATCAAACTGGCTTCCTAGCCCTTCAACATATTTAGTGAACTCTTTATTTTTCCCTTTTGCATATCTAAAACTATAGACTATTAAGTAGGCTAGTATAATAGCCCCTATTAAAGCTAATACAGGCTCAAAAATAGCCAATAGGACTACCATTATAGCAAGAGAAATTAAATAAATTTTATTGTCTAACCAATTAAAAAACTTTTCATTTTTCATTATTTTCCTCCTATAATGAGTCTTTTCGCTTTAATTTCCTTAAATCAAAGATTACATCAATTAATCCTAAGCCAGATACAACAGTCATTAGTGGTGCAGCTATAATGGTTAATAATATGAATAATATTCTAAAAAACTTTTTTACCTTTATTTTGATTAAGAAAAAGTCTATAACAGATAATCCTTGTATTGAGAACATTATACCAATTAATACAGTTAAATTAATAGCTATAGTATCAAAGTAATCAAAATTAAGCTGTTTAGCTACAAAACCAGTAATAAACATTACTATAATTCCAATAGAAATATTGTTAGGTAAGCGAAATCTGGAGAACCTTGGTATATTTACTACATAAATTCCTATTCTTCTTAATCCTATTATGGTTAAAGAGTAATTCATATAACTAACTATAAGTGAAGTTAGTAAACCTGTAGCTGGGGCAATTAACAACATATATTTAAAAGCATCTTCTAAAAGCTTTTTATTTTCTAATATTTCATAGGATGTTAATCCCATGTCTTTAAGGGCTTCTATTCTTATATTAAGCGTTTCCTTAAAAGCTTGTTCTATGGTTAATAATAAATTACCTTCTATATAGTTTATTATTCCAAATACCACAATAATTGAGGTAAAAAATGATATTGTACCTACTAATAACACTTCCATAGTGCTTTTTCTCTTTTTTATAGTATAAATCATTGAAATAACTAGAGGGCCAAATAATAAAAATATGTACAAAGCCGTCATAGGTTCTATTACGAAAGCAACTATTGTACAAGTAGTCATTAGTGAGATTATTCCATCAAGCAAACCATTTTTTATTCCCAAAACTATAAATACTACAGGAAAGATTAAAAACATAAGTGGGAAAAAATATAGACTAGCTAATGTAAATAGGCTCATGCCTAAAATTACTCCAGCTAACTCAAAAATATTGGTCATTTTTTCATTATTCATCTATTCACCTCTATTTCTATTTATTAAACTTTGAATTATTTTAATTAATTTTATCTTTAAAAGGTCTTATAAGAATAATACCGATTATCAGAATATAAGTCAAACAAAAAAGAGAGGAATATCCTCTCTTTACTCAGCACTATTCAGCACTATATG
>CAYZDC010000087.1:0-7540 GCA_964477045.1 uncultured Tissierellaceae bacterium
ATAAAAACTTAGCCAACATGGTATAATGATATATAAGTAGTTCGCATTAGTAGAAAATAATGACATAGGTCTACGTAATAGCTAAATCCAATATACAAGTATATGTTTCTATATAAAATTAAAGTAGGGGGTAATGTTTATGAACTCTATATTTCAAATTATCATAGCTATATGGATAATTATTTCTATATTCAAGAAAAAAACAAAAAAATGAACATTACTTATAATAATAACTTAAAGCACTACTTTGATATTTATATTTCGATAATAAATTTTATTTAATAGACATCATTAGTATTATACGAACTAAACAATTATAAAAGATGTTAACATATTATATATATATAATATGTTAACATCTTTATTTTTACAGCTTTTATTAAATTAGGTCTTGATAAAATATTCTCGGTCCTTTTTTGTTTTTTTGTTTTCCAAAATTTGGAACGCTGGGGGCAGCGTTCCCTACAGGGCAGGGTTTCATACAGAATATTATATCCTAAAAATTTTTAATTTAACTTCTTTGTAATATGATTGTAACCATAGTGTTGTATAATACATATATAATGTGTTTAAATCCAATACGACAAAATAAAGAGAGGTGCTTAAATGAAAAAGACAATTAAAAAAATCCTTATTTCAGCATTTGTAGGAGCTAGTATAGTAATGTTTACAACCCCTACTCTTGCATCGCCAATTACAGTAAATATGCCCCATTCCATATATGAAACAAAAGAATCTCAACATCTTTCATCTGGGGTTATTCATGAAAAGACATTAAAATTTACAACTGCTGGTTGGTGGAATATTAATGTAATTAGAATTGATTTGAAAGATGAATACACAGAATTAAAAGGTTTAATTAATCCTAGTGGTATTCCAAATAGAGATAAGGTAAGTACGTTAGTAAACAAACATAATGCAGTTGCAGCAGTAAATGGAGATTACTTTAACTATGCTCCCCTACCTTCAGCAATGGGTACACTTATTAACAATGGTGAAGTAATATCATCACCTGTAGAATTAGCCTATGCATTGCCTAGTTTTTACTTAACTCAATCTAATATAGGTGGCATTGACTATTTAGATAGAAATATTGTAATCACTAGTTTAGCAAATGGTCAACAGATTATAGTTAATACCCTAAACAAGGTAACTACTGATTTTGGTACAGTTACACTTTTAAATAAACACTGGGGTAACAAATCCTTAGGTTCCAGGTTTCATAATGACTTAACTGAAGCTTTGATAGTTGATGGTGTAATACAAGAAATTAGAACCGGGGGAGAACCCTTTGATATACCTGCTGATAATGGTTTTGTCTTAGCTGTTAGAGGAGACAAATTATCATCTTTAATACTAAATACCAGAGTTAGTCTACAAATAGAAACCACGCCTAATGTAGAAGATATCAAATTTGCAATTGGTGGTGGCAGTATAATATTACGAAATGGTGAACTGGCTTTAACTAATATTGTTAGTAAAGGAAATGAACCAAGAACAGGAATAGCTATTAATAAAGAAAACACAGAATTAATGTTAGTAACAATTGATGGTAGAGGCAGTAGCTTTAAAGGGGTAACCCAAGAAATGTTTGGAGCAATCCTAAGAGATTTAGGAGCATATAATGCTATGAATTTAGATGGTGGAGGTTCTACTACTATGGCTATTAAACCAGTAGGAGATGAAACATCTCAAGTAGTAAACAAACCATCTGACAATTCAGAACGATCTGTAGTTAATGCTGTAGGAGTCTTATCTAATGCACCTATAGGTGAGTTATCTTACTTGAAAGTAACTACGGATGATAATAAAATGTTTGCAAATACTAGTAGAAGATTTAAAGTTAAAGGATTTGATACATATCATAATCCTGTAGATATAGAAGAATCTGATATAGAATTTACTTTTGAAGGTATCGAAGCTAATATTGAGGGAAACATCCTTCGTCCTACTAGTGAGGGTACTGGAAAAGTAATTGCAAATTACAATGGGGTTTCAGGGTCTGTAGATATAAAAGTACTAGGTGAAATAAAAGATTTAACTACAAAGCTGGAAAACTTTAATATTGATTTAAATAGTGAAAAAGCACTTTCTCCATTTTATGGAAAAGATAAAAATGGATATGAATCACTTATATATATAGAGGATATAGAATTTAATATTACTAATAATATTGGAACCATTGAAAATGGAGTATTTCATAGTGGCTCAGAAGCAGTTGGAGGCGCAATAACTGCCAAAATAGGTGGTGGAATTGAAAACATATTAGTTTCAGTAGGTTCTAAAGGCACAGTGGTTGAAAGCTTTGAAGTTCTAGACAACTTTGTATTTTCTTCCTATCCTAAAGAAGTACCAGGTAGTATAGGAATTAGCGAGGAAGCTAAAGAGGGAAGTAAAAGTGTAATATTAAACTATGACTTTTCTAAAGGGGAAAACACTAGAGTTGCTTATTTGAATTTAAAGCCAAAGGATGGCGGCTTAAAATTAGCTGGAGCACCAAAAAAACTTGGTCTTTGGGTTAAGGGTGATGGTAACGGCTCCTGGTTAAGAAGTTCACTAAAAGATAGTAAAGGAAAAGAAATATTGTTTGACTTAGCAAAAACAGTAGACTGGACAGATTGGAAATATGTAGTAGCAGATTTGCCAGCAAACTTAAACTATCCTGTTACAATAGAGAGAATTTATGTGGCTGAAATAAATAGCTTAAGAAAACAAAGTGGTCAAGTATTGTTTGATGGATTACAAGCCTTTTATCCATCACCAATTGGAAATATGGTACTACCTACATCAACAAGCTTGGTAGATGCTAGTAACAAAAAAGGTCCAGTTGAAAAAGATGGTTATACATTTGTAGTAGCTACTGAGCCTAAAGGCCTTAATGAATTAGTAGGTTATGATGCTAGCTCTACTGTGAAATCTAAAATATCTAATCATAATATTAGCTTTATTTTAAATGGCCTATCACCAGAGTTTCAAAGTAGTTTAAAAAATGAGGTAGTTTTAGATGCATCTACTTCATATAAGACTAATAAGCGTCAAGATGCATTTTTCATTAACCTGGTTTCTACCAAAGATGGAATAAGAGCAGCTAATTCAGAACAATGGATAAAGCTGAATAATGAATTGAAATCTAGAACAGAAACCAATATTATCTTGTTTTTACCTAGTCCAGTTTTTGGAGCAAGTGGATTTAATGATACACTTGAAGCAGAGCTTTTACATGATACTTTAGTAGAAGCAAAAGATTTAGGTAAAAATATATTTGTAATACATGGTGGTAATGGTACGGTTACAGATTTAAAGGATGGAATAAGATATATCCAATTAAATACAAAATCTCTATCTACTACAGATGATATTTATGATTTACACTTAATTGAATTTGTGGTAAATGGATCGGATATTTCATATCAAATCAACCCAGTATTTCAAAAACCAAATATCAAAGTAAATTAATCAAAAAAGGATTTAAGATTATTTTCACATAATCTTAAATCCTTTTTATTTTAGTTTCTAGTATTTTCTTGTAAAACTTGAACCCATTCCAAGGATTTCCCTGTGCCAATAGCTACACATTCAATAGGGTCCTTGGCAATATTTACTGTAATACCCATTCTCTCTTCTAATAACTTGTCTATTCCTTGAATTAAAGAACCTCCACCAGTTAATAGTATGCCTTTGCTACTAATATCTGATGCTAGCTCTGGAGGAGTTAATTCTAGTACATTGTGAACTGTTTGTACAATTTCCTCAACAGGTTCTCTCAAAGCTATTAACATATCTGAAGAACTTACTTCTACAATATTTGGCAATCCTGTAAGTAAATTACGGCCTTTTACTTCTTGATATTTTTCTACTTCCAGAGGGTAAGCACATCCAATACTAAGTTTTAAATTCTCCGCTGATCGCTCTCCAATGGTCATATTAAATCTTTTACGAATATACCTAGTAATAGCATCATCAAAATCGTCTCCAGCTACTTTTATAGACCTACTAACAACTATTCCTCCCAGGGATATAACTGCAACATCTGTTGTACCTCCACCTATGTCTACTATCATAATGCCATTAGGTTGTGTAATATCAATACCAGCGCCGATGGCAGCAGCTATAGGTTCTTCAATAATATAAGTTCTTAAGGCTCCTGCAGAATTACTTGCTTCTACAACTGCTCTTTTTTCAACTTCTGTAATGCCACTTGGTACACATATTATAAGACGGGGTTTTAAAAATCTTCTTCCTATTGCCTTATGAATAAAGTATTTTAGCATTCTTTCAGTTATATTATAATCTGATATGACTCCATCCTTTAAGGGTCTAATAGCAACAATATTGCTGGGAGTTCTTCCAAGCATTTTTCTAGCTTCTTCACCTACTGCTAAAAACTTATCTGTATTTCTGTCTATAGCCACTACTGAAGGTTCTTGTAAGACTACACCCTTGCCCTTAACATACACAAGTACACTTGAGGTACCTAAATCTATTCCTACATCTGATCTAAAACCCACATCCAATATCTCCTTTCCAAGTAAATTCTCTTTATTTACCGATTTCCTCATATATTACCACATCTCTTCTAATCTTACCATTTATTTAATAAAAAAGAAAGATTCTTCACTTTGCTCAGAATGACAATATAGTTCTGTCATTCTAAGACTAGCAGTTTAATACTGCCTGCGAAGAATCTCCTCTTAATCTTTTTATCTTTAATTGTGCATTGTGCACTGTGCATTGTTAATTATATTTTATTCTCTACTTCAATTCTCTTTATCTTAGCTCCAAGTCCAGTAAATTTGGCCTCAATATTATCATATCCTCTGTCTATATGATAAATATGGTCTATTTCTGTTGGTCCTTCGGATAGGAGGCCTGCTAGAACTAGTGCTGCTCCTGCTCTTAGGTCTGTTGCTTTTACTTTAGCTCCTGTAAGTCCTTTTACACCTTGGATTATACAAGATCTACCGTCTATTTTTATATCTGCACCCATTCTTTTCAATTCATCTACATGCATAAACCTATTTTCAAACACAGTCTCGATTAATACACTGGTTCCTTCACAAAGTGTCATTAAAGCCATAAATTGAGCTTGCATATCTGTTGGGAAACCAGGATATGGCATGGTTTTAATGTCTATTGGTTTTAGGTTTGGTGTACCAATTACTCTTACACTGTCTCCATTTTCTATTACTTGGCAACCTGTTTCTTTTAATTTAGCTATAACAGGCTTTATATGGCTTGTAATTATATTGTCTATAACAACATCCCCATTGCTAATAGCAGCAGCAACCATAAAAGTACCTGCCTCTATTCTGTCAGGAATAATTTGGTGGTTACATCCACCCATAGTCTTTACGCCTTTAATTTTAATAGTAGATGTTCCAGCTCCTTTAACATCTGCTCCTAGTTTGTTCAAGAAATTAGATAAATCTACAATTTCAGGTTCCATTGCAGCATTATCAATTATAGTTTCTCCTTCAGCCATTACAGCTGCCATTATAATGTTTTCTGTAGCTCCAACTGATGGGAAGTCTAAATAAATCCTATCTCCTATTAGCTTGTCTGCATAAGCATAAATATTACCATGATCTATATCTATATGGGCTCCTAATGCTCTAAATCCTTTTAAGTGCAAGTCTATAGGTCTAGTCCCTATAGCACAACCACCTGGCAAGGAATTTTTAGTTTTTCCCAATCTAGTAAGTAATGGTCCCATTACTAAAAATGATGCTCTCATTTTACTCATTAATTCATATTTGGTTTCAAATTTATCAACATTAGCTGAGTTTATTTTTAAAACTCCATCATCTAAATACTCTACTTTAGAACCCAATGATTCCAATACTTCACACATAACTTCAATATCTTTAAGCTTTGGCACATCTTCTAATATAATATCTTCAGTTCCTAATAAGCAAGCCGCTAATATTGGAAGTGCTGAGTTTTTAGCTCCACTAATTCTTACTTTTCCACTTAATGGAGGGCTTTTCTCCACCAATAGTCTTTCCAAAATATCTCCCCCTGTCTAATATTCACTAGTTATAAAATTTCTTATTATCCAAATTATATTTTATCTTTATAATTATTATACCCTAATCTTGTATTTATATTTATATTTTTTTCAGTGTCTATTCTAATATGCTATGTAATAGATCTATATATTTTTAACCTTTTCTATTATATCACTCTTTTATAAAAAATGCTCTTATTTTATTTAATTTATCTGGAAATTAAAAAAGCACTCCCCGATAGTCAGTTTAACTAAAGTAGAATGCTTTATATATATTAATTAAGTTTAATAATGCTTAGCTGTATTCAGTCTATTAATTGCTCTTTTTAGTGCAGCTTCAGCTCTTATGAAATCAACATCTGGGTCATTTCTTTTAAGAATTTCTTCTGCTCTTTTTCTAGCTTCTTCAGCTCTTTCCACATCAATTTCTTCAGGCCATTCAGCGCATTCAGTTACAATAGTGGTTTTATCTCCTAAAACAGAAATATAGCCATTTACAACTGCAGCCAGTCTTTCTTTACCATCTTGAAAAACCCTTACTTGACCAATTTTTAAAGGAGTAGTAAGAGGAGTTCTTCCCTTAAGCACAGCAAGGTCTCCTTCTAATCCTCTAACAATAATCATTTCAACTTTTTCAGAAAAAAACAATCTATCTGGAGTTACAATATCCAAATCAAATGTTTTCATTATTAATCCTCCGCCTTATTAGCTTTTTCCAGTACATCATCTATAGTCCCAGCTAAGAAAAATGCAGATTCTGGAATATCATCATGCTTTCCATCTAAAATTTCTCTAAATCCTCTTACTGTTTCTTTAATAGGTACATAAACACCTGGAAGTCCAGTAAATGGTTCTGCTACAAAGAATGGTTGAGATAAAAACCTTTGAATTCTTCTTGCTCTTGCTACTGTTAGTTTATCATCTTCAGAAAGTTCATCCATTCCAAGTATGGCTATAATATCTTGTAAATCCTTGTATTTTTGTAATACTTCTTGTACCCCTCTAGCCACATCATAATGCTCTTGCCCTACAACTTCAGGATCCAATATTCTTGATGAGGAGTCTAATGGGTCCACTGCAGGATATATTCCCAGTTCAGCTATTGAACGGGAAAGTGTGGTAGTTGCATCTAAATGGGCAAAGGTTGTAGCTGGTGCAGGGTCTGTAAGGTCGTCAGCCGGCACGTAAACAGCTTGAACAGATGTTATTGAGCCTTTCTTCGTTGAAGTGATTCTCTCTTGTAATTGGCCCATTTCTGTAGCTAGGGTAGGTTGGTAACCTACAGCTGAAGGCATTCTACCTAATAGGGCAGAAACCTCTGATCCAGCCTGAGTAAATCTAAATATATTGTCTATAAATAATAATACGTCTTGGTTTTCTTCATCTCTAAAATATTCTGCCATTGTAAGACCTGTTAATCCTACTCTCATTCTTGCTCCTGGTGGCTCATTCATTTGCCCAAATACTAATGCAGTATTTTCAATAACTCCTGATTCAATCATTTCGTAGTAAAGGTCATTTCCCTCTCTTGTT
>CAYZDC010000088.1:0-7460 GCA_964477045.1 uncultured Tissierellaceae bacterium
TAACTGGTTTAAAAGTTAAAGAAGTTAATCCTTCCCACCAAAATGTACCAGATGTACCTGAATTAACTTCAACTGTTACAATTACTGTTGAAGGCTATCTTGCAGCAGTTAAAGAAGCATGGGAAAATGCAGAAGATGTTGTTGGAGGAGAAACAGTAGGTCTTGGAGTTCTTACATCAATTAAAAGCTCAAAAGATAAAGGCGTAGATGCAAACAATAAAGAAGTATTACCAGTAGCTCAAGTAGATACTACAATGTCAGCTACAGCATTTGATGCAGATGGTAAAGTTGTTGGAGTTATAAATGACGTAGCTCAAACAAAAGTAGCATTTGACGCAGAAGGTAAAATTACTACGGACAAAGAAGCAGACTTAAAAACTAAAAAAGAATTAGGACCAGATTACGGTATGGTAGGAGCTTCAGCAATAGAAAAAGAATGGTTTGAACAACAAGAAGCTTTTGAAGACTGGATGGTTGGTAAAACTATTGATGAAATCACAGGTTTAAAGGTTAAAGAAGTTAATCCTTCACACCAAAATGTACCAGATGTACCTGAATTAACTTCATCTGTAACTATAACTGTTGAAAGTTACTTAGCAGCAGTTCAAGAAGCATATGACAACAAAAGATAATTAACAAATATAAAGGACTTCCAATTATTGGAAGTCCTTTAATTTTATCTTGTTAGTTTTATAGAATTTTGATATTATAGTTTAAGGGTGATTAAATGAAAAGAAAAATAATTTTGATGCTAATATTGTTAGTGTCTTTATCTATATTTGCGGGGTGTGAGAAAAAGACAAGGTATGAAAAATACTCAGATAGTTTTTTTGATACTTTTGATACAATAACACAAATAGTAGCCTATACTGAATCAGAAGAAGAGTTCAAGTCCTATATGGATATAATGCATAATCGGTTTATAGAACTTCATCAATTATTTGATAAATATAATAATTATGAAGGTATTAATAATATTAAAACTATTAATGATAATGCAGGTATGGCCCCTGTGAAAGTAGAAAAAGAAATAATAGATATGATTATTTTTTCAAAGGAATGGTATAAAAAAGCAGGAGAGGAAACTAATATTGCCTTTGGACCAGTAATTAAAGTTTGGTCAAAATATAGAGATATTGCAGAAGCCAACCCAGAAGATGCACAATTACCACCTAGAGAAGATTTAGAAAATGCTAATAAATATACGGATATTGAAAAGGTTATAGTAGATGAAGAAAATATGACTATATATTTAGAAGACCCTAATATGAGCTTGGATGTAGGAGCAGTGGCTAAAGGTTATGCAACTGAACTAGTTGCAAAGGAAATTCAAAATCATGGTTTAGTTTCAGGTATAATAAGTGCAGGGGGTAACATACGTACTATTGGAAAGCCCTTAGATGGTTTAAGGGAAAGATGGGGCATAGGTATACAAAACCCTGACTTAAGTGTTAGTGGAAACTCTAATATATTAGAAACAGTATTTATAAATGATGCATCTGTGGTTTCTAGTGGAGATTATCAAAGGTTTTATATGGTAGATGATAAGGTAATCCATCATATAATAGATCCTAAAACCCTTATGCCGGGAGATTACTTTCATGCAGTTACAGTAATAACTGAAGACTCAGGTTTAGCAGACTTCTTATCTACATCTGTATTTTTACTGCCTTATGAAGATAGCAGAGAACTGGTAGAATCCATTGACGGAGTGGAGGCTATGTGGGTATTAAAGAATGGCACAGTAGAAGCTACAGAAGGTATGAAGGCTATAATGAAAAGTCATGGTGCAACTGGTGCAAAAGCAAAATAATATTTCTTTTAAGGCGGGGAAAAACATGGACTTAAAATGGTTAAAAAGTAGATTTGTAGACCTATACGGGGAAGGAGACCATCTAGCATTTTTTTCACCAAGTAGGGTAAATATTATAGGAGAACATGTAGACTACAACGGTGGTAAAGTATTGCCTGCAGCTATTGAATTAGGAACATATGGTATTGTAAGGAAAAGAGGGGATAATCTCTTAAATTTAGCTTCTGAAAACAGAGAATTAAGATTTCAGGGAAAGCTAGAAGAAATTAGATATAGTAAAGAAGATGATTGGGCTAATTATCCAAAGGCTGTAATATATACTATGCAGCAGGCTGGTTATAAAGTAGGTGGAATGGACATCTTAGTTTGGGGCAATATTCCAAATGGTGCTGGACTTTCCTCATCTGCTTCCTTAGAATTATTAATAGCTGTAATGGTAAACCACTTATTTAATGAAAATAAAATAAAACCACTTGAATTGGTTCATTTAAGCCAGAAAGCTGAGAATGACTTTGTCGGTGTTAAATGTGGCATAATGGATCAATTTGCCATTGGAATGGGTAAAAAAGATAAAGCCATATTGTTAGATACAAATACAATTGAATATGAATATATTCATATGGATTTAAAAGATAACCTTATGGTAATTATGAACACAAATAAAAGACGAGAATTAAGTGATTCAAAATACAATACACGAAGATTAGAATGTGAAGAAGCTTTAAGACTTATAAATGAATTTACTTATATAGATAATCTTTGTCAAATTAGCATAAGGGATTTTAATATATTAAAACCCCTTATTAAGTGTGAGACTATAAGAAAAAGAGTAGAACACGTGGTATATGAGAATTATAGAGTAATTACAGCTAGTAAACTATTAAAGGATGGGAATATTGAAAAGTTAGGTCAACTATTAATTAAATCCCATAATTCCCTTAGAGATCTTTATGAAGTTACAGGAATAGAACTGGATACAATAGTGGAAGCTGCTAATAGTTTTAAAGATTGCTTAGGAGCAAGGATGATAGGGGCAGGCTTTGGAGGATGTGCTATTGCTATTGTTAAAGAAAATACTATAGAGGATTTCCTAGAATATGTAAGCAGTAGCTACAAGGAAAAGGTAGGATATGATGCAGAATTTTATACAACAGGAATAAGTGATGGAACAAAGATATTAAATAAAAGCTACATTTAATTTACAAAGTAATACTAAAGACAGGTTATAGCCTGTCTTTTATTGAATAAATACATAATGGAGAATAACACAGGTTTTAATGGGTAAATATATTATTAATAAGAAAAGGATGGTGTATTAATGGAAAAAACTTTTGTAATGATTAAACCAGATGGGGTTGAAAGAAAATTAGTAGGGGAAATAATTGGAAGAATTGAAAAGAAAGGATTTAATATTTTGGATATTAAAATGATAAATCCTACAAAAGAAATGGTAGAAGAACATTATGATGAGCATAAAGAAAAGCCTTTTTTTGAAGAATTAGTAAACTTTATTCTCCAGGGTCCAGTTGTTGGTATTATTGTTGAAGGAGAAAATGTTATTGAAGTAATACGATTAATGGTTGGAGATAAAAACCCTAAATTTGCATTACCTGGAACTATTAGAGGGGACTTTGCAAATACTACTACTATGAACTTAGTCCATGCTTCAGACTCAGTAGAATCTTCAGATAGAGAGTTAAATATATGGTTTAATTAATCCTAATATTATGGAATTTTTTTAATGATTAATATATAATATAATAAGTAAATTTTAAAGGGCGTGATAAAGTGGACAAAGTACTAGGGATAATAGGTGGAATGGGACCCCTGTCTGCAGTTAAATTATTTGAAAGGATTGTATTGTTAACAGATGCACATAGGGACCAAGAACACCTGCATATAATTATAGACAATAATACAAGTATACCAGATAGAACAGATTATATTCTGGGAGTAATTTCAGAAGACCCCAGGGACAAGCTGATTGATTCAGCTAAAAAACTTCAGTCTATAGGTGCTGATTACCTGGTAATATGTTGCAACACTGCTCATTATTTTTACGATGATTTAGCAAAAGCAGTAGATATTCCAATTTTAAGTATGATTGAAGAAACTGCTAAATATATAAAGGAAAGTTATAAAGGCCTAACTAGAATAGGACTCTTATCTACAGAAGGCACTGCCAAGGTTAAGGTATATGATAATGTGTTTAATAAATTCCATATAGATATAGTAAAACCTACAATTGAAAATCAAAAGTATATAACTGATATTATTTATAATATTAAAAAAGGAATCCCAAATACAGATTTCACTGGCTTTTATTCAGCAATGGAGGAAATGAAAACAAGAGGTGCAAACCTGTTTATATTAGGATGTACAGAACTTCCACTAGCAGTAGAATTATATAATTTACAGGGAGATTTTGTAGATCCATTAAATATATTGGCAATAAAGAGCATAGAGTATTCTGGAAAGAGCGTGATAAAATGAAAAGAATAATGTCTGCAGTTTTTATAATCTTAGGAGTTTTATTGATTTTTTCTTCTTTTATAAGTACTAAGATTGTGGAACAAGTCAATAGTACTGGACAAAAAGTATTTGTTGAAACCACAGTAGAAGAAATAAAAGAAAACGAAAAAAGAGAAGCTGTATTTGATTTTGATGCAATTAGAGATGTAGAAATTACATCCTCTATAATAGGTGCTATAAACTTTGATAGTAAAGCAGTTATAGGTCAAATAATAATAGATGACTTGGATATGAATCTTCCTGTGTTAAAAGGAGTAACTAATTCAAATCTTTTGGCAGGAGCAACCACTATGGTTAAAGAACAAGAAATGGGAAAAGGAAATTATCCTTTAGCTGGACATTATATGAAAGATAAGGGCAAGCTTTTTGGTGGACTCTTAGATATAGAATTAGATACAATTGTATTGTTAGTAGATAAAGAAATGGTATACGAATATACAATATACGACAAAGTAATAGTTGATGAAACAGATTTTTACATGATAGACCAACAGCAATCAAAGAAAAGAGGAGTTCCAATAGTTAGCTTAATGAGTTGCTATTATACTTCTAAAAATGGGAAAAGATTTTTTGCCCTAGGAGAATTAACCAATGAATATCCTTATGCAGAATTAAGAGAAAAGAAAAATAAACCTGTACAGGTTTATTAATAGAATATAAAGCAAACCACCAAGTGAGAAAATTTTCCTTGGTGGCTTATTTTTAATCATAAAATGTTTTATTCAAATTTGAAAAGGAAATAAACAACTGGAAAACTACTATCTTCTAATTTCATAAGCTTTTCAAATTCTATAATTCCCTTGCCTTCTTCCATAACCCTTAATTCATAATAGTCACTTGCTGTATCATCGTATCTAACAGTATATTGAGTTTTTCCTTGATCATTTATTTCTACCTTTTGTATAAAAGAGCTGATGTTTGATTTATTGCCCTTTTTATCCATTAATTGTTCAGTCCAATGTGTTCCTGCTACTAAAGGCGTTTGTATTAAGGTTATTTTATCAAACTTTGAATCCAACATGGAAGATTCAACTTTTTTTTGAATTATTTTATTGCCTAAAATAGTATAGGTTAAATCTATATTTCTATTTCCTGTGCCTTCACCATCGGAAGGATCTCCAACTTCTCCTTTTATTACATAGTCTCTACTATTATTATGGTCAACTATGTCCAAAAGGGTCATTTCATGGCTGTATTCAGCAAAACCATCATAGAGCCATTTTGATCCTTTTGAATTTGGCAACAATTCACTTAGTTGGTCTAGATCATAATGTGGATCATTAATGGTAGCTATATTTGTGTAGTAATTCCACCCTACATTTTTTTCTAGCAACTGACTAACTTCACGTAGTGGAATATACGTCGTATCATTATATAAAAAATTATCTACATTTACATTTTCACCATTTACTTTTAATTTCACAGTGTTTCTATATACCAATATAGATTCACTGGGATTTGCAGATGTTGAGATAATAGATAATGATAAGATTAGCATAAAAGCTAATAAGATTATTGTGTATTTTTTCATTTTATTGGCCTCCTTTAAGAATATATACCCAGAAATTGTATAAAAAGTACATTTAGAGCTTGAATTATTCCTGGAATTGTATTATGATAGTCATGTTATGGGGCTTTGGCGAAGTTGGGATCGCGCTTGGCTGGCAGCCAGGAGATCAGGGGTTCGAGTCCCCTAAGCTCCACCATTAAAAAACAGGTACTAGTAGCTAATTAGCTATTAGTACCTGTTTTAAATACATATGTAAAAGTATTCATATTAAATTTCAAAAATCTATTGCAATAATTTTTTTTTGTGATATTATATTAAGAGTGTTTAATAAATAACTAACAAGAAAAATAATATTCAATCATAGGGGGTACATATTAATGAGCAGAAAAGAAATATCAAGAAAAGACTTTATAAAAGGTATGGGTGTTTCATTAGCAGGAGTTGCTGTAGCAGGTGGATTAGGTGGAGTTCTTACAGGTTGTGCAGCACCATCAGCATCAGTAGAAGGGGCACCAGTTTGGCCATTAAAGTATACAAAAATAGATCCAGCTAAAGCAGAAGAAAGAGCATTTAAAGGATATAAAGAAATGGGTGGCTGAGGTGTTGGTGTAGCCGAAGGGTTCTTCGGTACTTTAGCAGATGAAGTAGGATATCCATTCAACCAGTTCCCAACACAAGCATTTACAAATGCAGCAAGTGGTTATGGCGCAGGTACTCTTTGTGGTTGCCTTGGAGTAGCGGCAACTTGCATAGGATCTGTAACAGATGTAGACACATCTAAAAAATTAGTTAGAGAACTATTTGCTTGGTATGAAACAGCTGAATTTCCACAATATCAACCAGAAAACTTAAACCTAGCTCATACAGTGGCGGACAGTGTACTTTGTGAACAATCAGTAGGTAATTTTATGGAAGTTCAAAAAGTAGCTTATGGCGATCCAGAAAGAAAAAGCAGGTGTGCAGGAACTACTGCAGACGTAGTTAGAAAAATGGTTGAATTATTAAACGAAACAGTATAATTAAATAATTAAAAATAAGACTAGGATTTTTTCCTAGTCTTTTACTATATGTAAATATAAAAAGTCCCACTTATATAAAAATAAGTGGGACTTTGATTTTAAATTTTTATTTTGCGCCTTCTAATGCTTGGTCAACTGCTTCTTTAATAGCATTACTTGTAAGAGTAGCACCTGAAACTGCATCTACGTCAGTTGAATTCTTTTCAACTATTGCTCCTGGTATTTGCTCTAAAGCTGGTTCTGAGTATCCTTCAGTTTCTTCGTGTTCAGTGACATCTACTGATGAAATTTTACCATCTGCTACTACTACTGAAACTTTAAGACCTGGTTTCATACCTGCTGCTTCTCCGGTATAAGTACCATCATTTAATTTTGAACCACCACATCCTACTAAAGTTGTAGCTACAAGAACTAAAATCAATATCATTGATATGTATTTTTTCATTCTGTCATCTCCTTTCATAAAATTCTACTATACTAGTATATAACATTATCTAATAAATATCAAGTTTTAAAATTTAATATTGGAGATGCTTGATATAATAATTTAAGGGTAACTATGTTTTATATGTACTAAAATAGGGAG
>CAYZDC010000089.1:0-7415 GCA_964477045.1 uncultured Tissierellaceae bacterium
CAAGTAACTATATTTAAATCTTTAATATCTTTACCTAACATTTCAGCTGCTCTATTAGCCACATATTTATGTGAAGTACCGTGGAATCCGTATCTTCTTATTTTATATTTTTCATATAGCTCATATGGTATAGCATACATATAGTTTTCAGCTGGAATTGTTTGATGGAAAGCTGTGTCAAATACTGCAACCATAGGTGTTTTTGGCATTAATTCTCTACATGCATTTATACCCATAATATTTGGCGGATTATGTAATGGTGCTAATTCTACACAATCTTCAATAGCCTTCATTACATCTTCATCGATTATCACTGATGCTGAGAAGTGTTCTCCTCCATGTACAACTCTGTGACCAACTGCTTGAATCTCATCCATAGACTTAATGGCTCCAAAGCTAGGGTCTACTATGGCATTTAAAACTAGTTCTAAAGCACGTTTATGGTCCTCCATAGGTTCTTCAATAGTTACCTTGTCTTTACCTGTAGTTTCATGTTTTATTCTTGAACCTTCTATACCTATTCTTTCTACTAATCCTTTTGCTAAAACCAGTTCTCCATCCATATCAATTAATTGATATTTTAAAGAAGAGCTTCCACAGTTTATTACAAGAATATTCATTTGCATACCTCCTATTTATTATATATCCACACATTAATATTACATTATACATTATACCTTAAAACTCAATTTTTATAAAGCCTAGTTAATAATTTAATCTCCTATTAAATATTCCTCCCTACTGTGATATAATTTAGTAAATATAAATTAGGAGGAAAACATGAAAGTTCTTGGACTTATTACTGAATATAACCCCTTTCATTATGGTCATAAATATCACTTAGAAAAATCTATGGAAAAAACTAATTCTACTCATTCTATAGCAGTAATGAGTGGCTCTTTTGTCCAAAGAGGAGAACCTTCTATTGTTGATAAATGGAGTAAGGCTAAAATGGCAATCCTTAATGGCGTAGACCTTGTAATAGAATTACCTTTTGTATATTCAAGTCAAAGTGCAGAACTCTTTGCCCATGGTGCGGTAAAGCTATTAGATAATACCAATGTGGTTGATTATCTGTGTTTTGGATCAGAAGCAGGAAAATTAGATCCCCTTAAAAAACTAGCAAAAGTATTTGTGGAAGAGCCTCCTATTTATCAAAAATCTTTAAAACATTTTCTCTCACTAGGATATTCTTTTTCTGTTTCTAGAAGCAAAGCAGTAAATCAGTATTTAAACTCAGAATCTCTAGAGTATTCTACACTTTTAAAAGGCTCTAATAATATTTTAGGCATAGAATACTTAAAGGCCATATATAATCTGAATTCAAATATTGAGCCTGTTGCTATTAAAAGAATGGGATCTGACTATAAAGAAGTGGAAACTCTAGAAGGATTTGCTTCTGCTACAAGTATTAGGCACAAAATATTTCGAACTGGATTATCTTCCATAAAAAATTTGTTGCCTATAGCTTCATACCAGGTATTAAAAGAATATAAAAATTCATATAAACACTTTAATCGATTAGAAAATTATGAGGAAATATTTAATTATCTTCTACTTACCACAGATTCTCGTAAATTAAAAGAAATGCTTTATATGGAAGAAGGCTTAGAAAATAGAATATTAAGCAAAAGCAAACTATCCAAAGATATAAATTACATCCTAAAAAGCATTACTACTAAGCGATATCCCTTAACAAGAATACAAAGGATCTTTATTCATATGTTAAATAATATTGATAAAGAAAATATAAAACACCTATATAATTCTGTTCCCAATTATATTAGAGTATTAGGCTCCAATAAAAAGGGTTATGAAATATTAAATAAGATAAAAAGTGATTCCAATATTAATATCATTACAAAGTATTCAGATTATAAAAATCTTAATGATCCTCTAATAAATCAATTTCTATTATTTGAAGAAAAAGCAACAGATCTGTTTTTCTTAGGTTTAGCTTCAGAAAGACCCTTAGTAAATCTAGACTTTACAAATACAGCTTACTTCAAGTAATATAAGAATTGTTTTGAAAAAGATATTTCATAAAAATGAAGAAGAGTTAAAGGGCTTAATTACCGCCTCTTAACTCTTTTCTATTTTCATTAAGTAATTGAATTACTTCTTTTAAGCTTTCTTGAGTCTCTAAAAATAAATTGTCCGCATATTCCATTGCTCCAATTCTAATTTCTTTAGCATTGGTCTGGGCTTTATTCATAATCTCTTCAGCTCTTTGATTTGCCATTTTTGAAATTCCTTCTTCTTCAAGCATTATCTCTAATTTTTGTTCAGCTTCACTTAATAATGTAGTAGCATCACTTCTAGCCTCTGATAGTATTCTTTCTCTTTCTTCCTTAATCCATGCTGCTTGCTTTATTTCATCAGGAAGTTTTATTCTGATTTCTTTTATTATATCTAGCAATTCATCTTTATCTACCATTACTCTACTGGAAAAAGGCAATGAACTTCCAGCTTCTACAATATCTTCAACTTCATCTATTAGTTTTAATACATCCATAATTATTTATCCTCCTCGATTTTATTTTTAAGAGCTTTCTCCACAACAGGTGGAACAAAACATTTAATATCTCCACCAAACTTAGAAATTTCCTTAACTATACTTGAACTAAGGAATACAAATTCTGTACTTGAAACCATAAATAAAGTTTCTAAATTATGATTTAATTTTTTATTAATTAGTGCCATTTGCATTTCATATTCATAATCAGATACTGCTCTTAATCCTCTAACCATAGTTGTACAATCTTTTTCTATTGCATATTCACTTAATAAACCTGTAAATGAATCAATTTCAATATTTTTAAGATGTGATGTAGTTTGTTTCAAAAGTTCCATTCGTTCTTCAATAGAGAACATACATTTTTTTGATGGATTATTTAGGACTGCTACTATAAGATTACCAAATTGCTTAGAACATCTTTCAATAATATCTAAATGACCATTTGTAACTGGATCAAAGCTACCTGGATAAACTACATTCATTTAATCCCTCCTAATATTATGCATATTATAAAAATCTAATGTTATTCTGCCGTAGTTCTTAGATTTATACTTCATTAAATCAAGTAAATTATCTTCTAAGATTATATCTTTTTCATGTTCAATAATAATTATTCCCTCAGTGCTTAAAACCTGGTTATTATTTATCACTTCTATAATATTTAACAATAAGTTTTTATTATTAAATGGAGGGTCTAAAAATATATAGTCAAACTTTAAATTTTTTTTATTAAACTGAAGAATAGCCTTATTTGCATCCATCTTAATAATCTGGCTATTTTCTAATAGTCCTGTATGAAGTAAATTATCTTTAACCACAGACAAACTTATAGGAGAAATATCTACAAAATAAGATTTTAGAGCTCCTCTACTTAAAAACTCTATTCCTATAGCTCCAGAACCAGCAAATAAGTCAAGAACAACAGATTCTGGATGAATTGTTCCTAAAATATTGAAAAGAGATTCTTTAATCCTATCTTCAGTAGGACGAACATCTAATCCTTTTGGAGATTTTAGTCTATGGCCTTTTTTAAGCCCTGAAATAACTCTCAATAGTTTTATTCTCCTTTATATAAATTAATATTATTTTAACATATTAGAGGAGAATAATAAAACATTAATTAAAAATTATTTCTTCTCCAATATCTTTAAACATATTTTTCACCTTAGACTTAATTTTTTTATGCTCGTCTAAAGATAAATCTTGATCTAATTTCATTATTGCTTGGGCTTCTCTTTGAACTACTTTCAATATATCAATATCCCTAATAAGATTGGCAATCTTAAGCTCAGGTAAGCCATGTTGCTTTGTACCAAAAAACTCACCAGGGCCACGTAATTCTAAATCTTTTTCAGAAATTACAAATCCATCACTAGAGGATTGTAGTATTCTCATTCTTTCTCTTGCTATAGGATTGTTACTAGCATTTAATAAGATACAATAGGATTGGTACTCTCCTCTTCCAACTCTTCCTCTTAATTGGTGTAATTGTGCCAATCCAAATCGCTCAGAATTATAAACGACCATAATATTAGAATTGGGCACATTAACTCCTACTTCTATAACTGTTGTTGATACTAAAATATCTATTTCATGATTTTTAAATTGGTTCATTATAAAATCCTTGTCCTTAGCTTTCATTTTACCATGTAAGAGGCCAATATTATAGTTTTTAAATACTCTGGTTTTTAACTTTTCATATAGTATTTCAGCTGAGTTAAGATCTAAGTTCTCAGATTCTTCTATTAAGGGACAGACTATATAAGCTTGCCTACCATCTATAAGCTGCTTTTCTATAAATTTATGTACCCTTTCTTCCATATTAAAGCCTACTGCATAGGTTTCAATTTCTTTTCTACCAGGGGGTAATTCATCTATAATAGATATATCCAAGTCTCCATATAATATAAGAGCTAATGTTCGTGGTATAGGTGTAGCTGTCATAACTATTATATCAGGATTAATACCTTTTTGATTTAATACAGATCTTTGTTTTACACCAAACCTGTGTTGCTCATCTGTAATGGCTAAACCTAATTTATGAAACTCTACATGCTCTTGAATAATAGCATGGGTTCCTATTATTATATGAATATGACCATGTTTTAATTCATTTAATACTTTTTCTTTGGCTTTATTGGTCAAGCTACCAACTAATAATTCGCATCTTATACCGTATTTATGGAAGTAACTCCTTAATGATTCATAGTGTTGAGTAGCTAATATCTCCGTAGGTGCCATCATAGCAGCTTGGTAGCCAGATTTCACAGCTCTATACATAGCTAAAACTGCTATTACTGTTTTACCTGAACCTACATCCCCTTGAATTAGTCTATTCATTTGCTTTGCTTTGTCCATATCCTCTTGAATTTCTCCAAAAACTCTGTTTTGTGCCTTAGTTAAAGAAAAAGGTAGATTGAAAATAAAATCATTTATTTCTTCAGGTCTTTGGAATATAATTCCAGTTTCTTTTGAATAATTCCTATTTTTTATAATAAAAAGTCCCAATTGAAGAATTAAGAGTTCTTCAAAAACCAATCTATATCTACTTTTTATTAATAATTCTTTATTGAAAGGATTATGTATGTTTTTCAGACTTTCTTTAACAGAAAGCATATTGTATTTTTTTACTAAATTATTAGGTAAAACTTCCTCTATATAGTCTAGATTATTATTAAGTGCATAGTTAACTATTCTTATGATTTCATTATTGCTTAGGCCTTCTGTAAGTGGATAAATAGGCATTATTCTACCTGTCTTTTCAGATTGATCTAGGGTTTCAAAAGCTGGATTCATTATCTGTAATTCAAAGCCCATTTTATTTATTTTTCCATTTACCCTATAGGACTCACCTATTTTAAATTTATCTTTCAAATACTCTTGATTGAACCAAACCATATAACCATTACTACTACTATCTTCAATGGGTACTTTTAATATAGACATATTTCTTCTAGGTCTTATAATACTAAACTCTCCTGCTATCTTCACTTCTAATGTGGCTTTTTCACCAATAACACTGTCTCGTAATGTGCTTACTTTTGTTCTATCATCGTAATCTCTAGGTATAAAATATATTAAGTCTTCTATGGTATTTATGTTTAATCTTTTTAAACTATAGGCCTTTTTAGGACCAACACCCTTAATATATTGAACGCTAGTAGATAAGTTATCCATAAATTTGCCCCCTAAAACGACTATTGCAAAAAACCCTACAAATGTAGGGTTTATTCTAGTGAAAAAATATAATAGTACAATGGCTGTCCACCATATACCAATTCTATATCTAAATCACTGTATTTTTCTTCTAATGTTTGAACTAATTCTTCTGTATATTCCTCTGAAACATCACTACCATAAAATATAGTAATAATTGAGACATCATCTCTTAACATGTCATCTATTAAATCCAGTGATACTAAATTAATATCTGTACCCTTTGTAACAATATCACCATGGGATAGTCCAATAATATCATCTTTATTAATAGTAGTATTATTAAATTCTGTATCTCTTACAGCGTAGGTAATTTGCCCAGTTATAACAGTTTCAATAGCTCTTTTCATATTATCGATATTGTCTTCTAATGCTTTATCTTCATCAAAGGCTAATAAAGCAGATATACCTTCTGGTATTGAATTTGTAGGTAGTACAATTACATTTCTAGTGCTAATTAACTTTACTTGTTCAGCAGCTAATATAATATTTCCATTATTAGGCAGTATAAATACATTTTTACCAGCTGTGGTTTCCACTGCTTTTAGAATATCCTCAGTACTAGGGTTCATAGTTTGCCCACCAGGTACTATAAAATCTACATTAAGGCTTTTAAATACTTCATCAATTCCCTCACCTATGGATATAGATACAAAAGAGTATTCTTTATCTACCTTTATAGTATTCTCTACTTCCTTAGTTTCTTCTTTTTTTAATGCTTCCATTTTTAATTCTTCTTTTAAAAGTACTTCTTCATGTTGGTATCTCATGTTATCAATTTTTATATCCGTTAATTCTCCTAGGCTTAAGGCTTTTTGTAATACCTCACCAGGATTATTTGTATGAATATGAACTTTTATAAGCCCATCTCCTCCAACTACCATTAAGGAGTCACCTTGTATAGATAGTTCATCTCTAAAACTTTCTATTTCTTTATAAGAGCTATTAATCATAAATTCGGTGCAATAACCAAATTCTATATTATCAGTATCTATAGGTTCTCTATGATGTTCTTTAAGAGTATCCTCTATCATAAGTGGTATACTAGGTTCTACCCCAGTTAATCCATTATATGCTCCCTGTAATATATACATAAAACCTTTACCACCAGCATCTACTACTCCTGCTTGCTTTAATACTGGTAACATATCTGGAGTTTTATCAAGTATTATATTTCCGTGTTGGATTACTTTAGTTAAAAATTGAAGAATATCTTTTTCTTCTTTACGAATTGAATATGCAAATTCCCCACATTCTCTGGCTACAGTTAGTATAGTTCCTTCCGTAGGTTTCATAACTGCTTTATAAGCAGTCTCTGAGGCTTGCTTTAAGCCTTCAGCTAGGGTAAGGGTATCAATGGTTGCCTTTCCTTTCAGTCCACTGGCAAAGCCTCTAAACAGTTGAGACAGTATAACCCCAGAGTTTCCTCTGGCACCCATTAAAGAACCTTGGCTTGTTGCCAAAGCTATTTTATAACAATTGTCGTCCTCTATGCCTATACCTTGTTTTAAGGCTGATTTCATAGTTAGACTCATATTTGTTCCTGTATCACCATCAGGAACAGGAAAAACGTTTAAAGAGTTAATCTCCTCTTTATTAGCTTCAAGAAGTGCCGCTGCACCTTCCAGTGCTTTTTTAAGCAATACTCCATCTATTATTTCTATTATCAAGTATAGTACCT
>CAYZDC010000090.1:0-3044 GCA_964477045.1 uncultured Tissierellaceae bacterium
GATACTTCAGGACCATCCTTAAATATCCTAATTAAACTTATGACTATTGTATCCTTAGTATTTGCACAATTTATATTAAACAATGCTTTTAATTTCTTTTAAATATTAAAAATCCCTCTTTATGGGGGGTTTTTTTATGTATGTATATAATATGGGTTTTATGATATAATTATAAGATATGATTAGTAAAGATAGTTGCAGCAAAAAGTAGGAACTGCAAGCAGTTCCATCAAAGCTAAAGGAAGGTATCTATGATTATAAATATTGATGGATTAGATATTAACTACATAAGTGAAGGTAAAGGAAAAAGCCTTATAGTACTTCATGGTTGGGGTGCAAATATTGACACAGTAATTCCTATAGTAAATTTACTAAAAGACAAGTATAAAGTTTATGCTATTGACTTGCCTGGATTTGGAAAATCAGAAGAACCTAAATTAGTAATGAGTTCTTTTGAATATGTAGAGATCCTACGAAAACTTATGGAGAAACTGGCTATAGACAAGGCAATATTTGTAGGCCATTCTTTTGGAGGAAAACTGTCTATAATTATGGGTTCTAAATATCCTTCACAAGTAGAAAAACTGGTTTTAATAGACAGTGCTGGGCTAATACCTAAAAGAGGATTAGATTATTACTTTAAAGTATATAGTTTTAAAACCCTTAGATTTCTTTATAAAAATCTATTCTTTTGGCTAGGAAATGAAAAGAAAATGGAAAAATTCTATAAAAAATTTGGCTCTGATGATTACCAAGATTCCTCAGGCATTATGAGGAAAATACTTGTTACTGTAGTAAATGAAAACTTAAAACCATTATTAAAAGAAATCCAGGCTTCAACACTTTTAATTTGGGGGGATAAGGATATGGATACTCCCCTATATATGGGAAAGATAATGGAGTCAGAAATCCGAGATTCTGGTTTGGTTGTATTAGAAGGAGCAGGACACTATTCATACTTAGATGACTATCATAAGTTTGGATTGATACTTAAATCGTTTTTAGGAGGAGAATAATTTGTTTGATTTTGCAATATGGATTTTATTAGTATTTGTAGTTGGAGGACTTGTATTGGTTCAAAAAAGGTCTAAAACTTCCTTACATATTGTCCAATTAGAAGGATACGAAAGTGAAAATTATAAAAAATGGATTTCTAATAATAAGGAAAAAGCATATTCTTTTAAGAAAAGCACAGAACCTGTAAAAAAGGCATTAGTCTTTACTGATAGAGCTAAAAGATTGTATATGACTAATATAATAGTTAGTTTTATACCAATGTTATTGGTAATAATATTTTATATAGCTCAGCCTAAAAGTACTACCATGTCCCTTATTAGCATTATAATTATGGCTATAGTAGTAGCTGCCGTATATTATTTTCAACCTATTATTGTAGGATGGGCTAATATAATTATAAAACCTCTTGAGGAAAGTATTAATATGGGCTTTTATAAATCTGCACAAAATAAAATCAAGGCTAGAAAAGATTTAACAGTAATTGGTATTACAGGAAGCTTTGGTAAAACCAGTACAAAATTTATAGTAGGTACTATATTAGAAGAGAAATTTAATGTACTAAATACACCGGAATCCTATAATACTCCAATGGGACTATCAAAAGTTATTAATAATGACTTAAGACCTGAAAATGAAATTTTCATTGCTGAAATGGGTGCCAAAGTAATTGGTGAAATTAAAGAAGTAGCAGAATTGGCTCAACCCAAAATTGGAGTTATTACATCTATTGGGCCAGTTCATATAGAAACTTTTAAAAATATTGATAATATTATGAAGACAAAGTATGAACTAATAGATGAATTGCCTTCAGATGGAATAGCAGTCTTTAATTATGACAATGAGCATATAAAAAAGTTGGCAGACAAAACCTTTAAAGAAAAAATTCTATATGGATTAAATAACACAGAGGATTTAGATATTTATGCAGATGATATAGTAGTATCTGAATTAGGGTCAACTTTTACTATTAGAGATAAAGATGGTAATAGTGAAAGATGTACTACAAAACTACTAGGTCGACATAATATTTATAATATATTAGCTGGAGTTTGTGTATCCAAAGCTTTAGGCCTAAGTTTTGAAGAAATACGTAAAGGAATAGCTAAAATTGAACCTATACCACACAGATTAAATATAATTAACCCAGGAACAGGAAT
This sequence comes from uncultured Tissierellaceae bacterium, assembly GCA_964477045.1. Taxonomy (GTDB): domain Bacteria; phylum Bacillota; class Clostridia; order Tissierellales; family Tissierellaceae; genus CAYZDC01. Next base: position 2,175 of record CAYZDC010000090.1, read on the forward strand.
AATTATTATAGATGACGCTTTTAACTCTAACCCTATAGGTGCAAAGGCAGCCTTAGAGGTCCTAGGTGAATTTAAAGAGGGTAGAAAGATAATAGTGACACCTGGTATGATTGAGCTAGGCGCTATGGAGGTAGAGGCAAATAGAGAGTTTGGGAACAACATCGGTAAAGTATGTGATTTTGTTATACTAATGGGACAAATTAGAACTCAACCTATATATGATGGACTAATGGATGTGAATTATAATCCTGATAATATATTTATAGTCAACAATTTAGATGAAGCAACTGTACAGATAGGGAAACTAGCTAGACCAAAAGATGTTATTTTATTTGAAAATGACTTGCCTGACAACTATAACGAGTAATTTAAGGGGGAATTTAAAATTGAAAAAAGTAGGAGTAATTTTTGGCGGTAAATCCGTAGAGCATGAAGTTTCTGTAATAACTGGGATGCAAGTAATAGAAAATATTGATAAAACAAAATATGAAGTAGTTCCTATTTATATTAATAAAGAGGGTAAATGGCTTACAGGAGAGAGTTTAAAAGAATATAGTACTTTTAAAAACGGAGACTTTAAAGATGCAAAGGAAATTTTATTATCACCAAACCATGGAGACAATAATTTATATGCACATCCTGATACTGTAGGTTTGTTCCAAAAAAAGGTAATAGATCAAATTGACATTGCTTTTCCTGCATTACATGGTACCTATGGGGAAGATGGAAGTATCCAAGGACTGTTTGAGCTTATGAATATTCCTTATGCTGGAGGTGGAGTTTTAGCTTCAAGTGTTGGTATGGATAAGATCCTAATGAAAGATGTATATAAGGCTAATAATATTCCAATAGTAGATTACCATTGGTTTT
>CAYZDC010000090.1:3054-7288 GCA_964477045.1 uncultured Tissierellaceae bacterium
ATGTATAGCGTTTTTGATAATGATATTTAAGTAATATGAAGATAATTAGTGAAATTGAAAGCAAATTAGCTTATCCTGTATTTGTAAAACCGGCTAACTTAGGTTCTAGTATAGGAATTAATATAGCTAGAAATCGAGAAGATTTAATGGAAGCTATAGAGGTTGCAGTAGCTTATGATAGAAAAGTCATAATAGAAAAAGCTGTAGAAAACCCTAGAGAAATAAATTGTGCTGTATTAGGCTATGACGAAGAGTTAGAAACCTCACTTTGTGAAGAGCCATTAGGGTGGAAAGATGTATTGACTTTTGATGACAAATATGTAAAAAGCAATGCTAAGGGTGGTAAGTCAAGCGGTGAAAGAAGAATTATTCCAGCTGATATTGAAGACTCTTTAAGAGAAGAAATAGAAGAATTAGCTAAAAAAGCATTTATAGTAATTGATGGAGCTGGGTGCTCAAGAATAGATTTTTTAATAGATGAAGATGAAAAAGTATATGTAAATGAAATTAATACTTTACCTGGTTCAATAGGTTTTTACCTTTGGGAAGGGAAAGGAATAAGTTTTGCTAACTTAATAGATAAATTAATCCAAGTAGCACTTATTACACATAAAGAAAAAGATGAAAATATTTATTCTTACGATTCAGATTTATTTAATAAAATTTCATATGGGGGTAAAATTAAATAAATGTAAGATATTTCTATATCTTACTTTATTTTTATCTATTTGGGGTAAGTATAGTATAAATAAGATGTAATCCAACTAGGAGTGAGAAAAGGATGAATATTAGAGAAGCAATTGTAGAGTTTATGGAGTCTAAAGAATACAGACCTATGTTAAGAGAAGAAATATTAATTCAATTTGGAATTGATAAAAGTGAAAGCAAAGAATTTTACAAAGTATTAGAAGGCTTGGAAAAAGATGGTGTTTTAGTTAGAAATCAAAATCATCGATATGGACTATTAAATACAGATTACTTAGTAGTAGGAAAATTAGAAGGCCATGAAAAAGGCTTTGGATTTGTAATATCTAAAGATAAAGTAAGGGAAGATGTATTTATTACTGCTGAAAATATGAATGGAGCTATGAATGGTGACACAGTAGTAGCCAATATATTAAAAAAATCAGAAGCTGGAAAAAGAGAAGAAGGAGAAATTATCAGAGTACTTGAACGAGGAAACAAATTTTTAGTAGGAACTTTTGAAGAAAATAATAACTTTGGCTTCTTAATACCTGATGATCAAAAAATCTCCTATGATGTATTTATTCCCAAAGCTCATACAAAGGGAGCATTAAACAATCAAAAAGTAGTAATCGAAATTACTAAGTGGCCAGAAGCTAGAAGAAATCCTGAAGGTAAAGTAATAGAGGTACTAGGATTTTTATCAGATCCAGGAACAGATATATTATCAATAATAAGACAATTTGACCTACCGGAAAAATTTCCAGAAAAAGTTCAAGAAGAGGCTAATAATGCACCGGAATCAATTAGTAAAAGGGATATTGAAGGCAGAGTGGATTTAAGACGCTTAAAGACATTTACAATAGATGGTGCAGATGCCAAAGACTTAGATGACGCTGTGTCAATTGAAACTTTAGAAAATGGTAATTATAAATTAGGGGTACATATAGCAGATGTTGCTCATTATGTACATGAAAACTCTCCAATGGATAGAGAAGCCCTAGAAAGAGGTAACTCAGTCTATCTTATAGACAGAGTAATACCAATGCTACCAAGAGAATTATCCAATGGTATATGCTCATTAAATCCAAATGTAGATAGATTAACCTTATCGGTTATTATGGAGATAAACAAAAATGGTTCTGTGGTTGACCATCAAATATTTGAAAGTGTTATAAACAGTAGCTATAGATTAGTTTATGATGACATTTCTGACTATCTAGAAAATGATGATGAGGCAGCAAAAGAAAAGCTTAAGGATTTATTAGAAGAGTTAAAATTAATGGAAGACTTAATGCAGATTCTTTACGACAAAAGAGATTCTAGAGGAAGTATTGACTTTGACTTTCCAGAAACAAAAATCACACTTGATGATCAAGGAAAGCCAATAGAAATCAAAAAAGATGAAAGACGTATAGCAAATAGGCTCATAGAAGAATTTATGTTAGTAACTAATGAAACAGTAGCTGAAGAATACTTTTGGGCAGAAGTACCTTTCTTGTACAGAATACATGAAGACCCTAATCCAGAAAAACTTGTAGATTTTGCGAAATTTATTCATAATTTTGGATACTCTTTAAAGGGCAAAGAAATTCATCCAAAAGAGTTACAATTGTTAATCCAAGAAATTAGAGGAAAAAAGGAAGAGTTAGTAATTAGTACTTTATTATTGCGTTCATTAAGAAAAGCCATATACAGTAGTACTCCAGATACACACTTTGGATTAGCATCAAAATATTATGCTCACTTTACAGCTCCAATAAGAAGATATCCAGATTTAGTGATTCATAGAATAATAAAGCAATATATTAAAGGCAAATTATCTTTAGATAAACAAGGCAGGCTGGAAAAGATTTTACCTGAAATTGCAGAGCATACATCTATGACTGAAAGAAGAGCAGATGAGGCAGAAAGAGAAGTGGCTGATTTAAAGAAAGCACAATATATGAAAGATAAAATAGGGGAAGAATTCCAAGGGATAATCTCTTCCTTAACTAATTTTGGTATATTTGTTCAATTAGAAAACACTATAGAAGGATTAGTTCACTTTAGTAATATGCTAGATGATTACTATCATTTTGATGAGGAAAAATTTCATATTATAGGAGAAAGAACAAATAGGCTATATAAATTAGGTGATGAAGTTACTATTAAAGTTATAGGAGTGGACATTGCTAAAAGGAATATAGATTTCCAAATAGTTGACAAAGAAAAATAAACTTGTTAAACTTAAGGCAAAATAAAACAAATTGGTGATTATATGAAAAAAATAGGAACAAAAGTAGTAGCAAGTAATAGAAGAGCTAGGTATGAGTTTTTTATAGAGGATAGCCTGGAAGTTGGACTGGTTCTCACAGGAACAGAAGTAAAATCTATAAGACAGGGTAAAATAAATTTAAAAGAAAGCCATGCTACCATAGAAGGCGGAGAAGTATTTATAAACAATATGCATATAAGCCCCTATGAACAAGGTAATATACAGAATGTAGATCCTATAAGAAAAAGAAAATTGCTTCTTCATAGGAGACAGATTAGGAAACTGCAGCAAGAAACCCTTTTAAAAGGCTACACATTAATACCACTGACAGTATATATTAAAGACGGTAAAGTGAAAATGGAACTAGCAACAGCTAAAGGAAAGAAACTTTATGACAAAAGAGAGGATATAGCTAAAAAAGATTCAGAAAGAAGAATGAAGCAGCATGCCTCAGAAAAGTATTCATAAGGGGAGACTGATATCCCCTAATTAATTGGACAAGTTATATTTTTTGGTGAATAGAATACATCTAAAATATTACTTGTCCTTTTTTATCCACTACTCTGTTGTAGTAAAGTACTAATAAAGTAGATTGAAAGCTAGGATTATAGAGCAGATATTTGTTAAATTATTATAAAGAAAATAAGCACTTAATAAAGTAAAATGTATAAAAGAGTAATACACTAGGAGTGATATAATGGAACCTATTTTGAATATGATTTCCATATCAAAGTATTTTGGAACTTTTGCTGCAAATGAAAATGTTGATCTTATAGTGAATAAAGGAGAGATCCACTCTCTATTAGGTGAAAATGGAGCAGGAAAGTCTACATTAATGAATGTTCTTTATGGATTATATAAACCTGACACAGGAGAAATATTTTTTGAAGGGAAAAAGTTGGAGTTAAATTCCTCAAAAGATGCAATAGATGCTGGAATAGGAATGATACATCAACATTTTATGCTAATACCAGTGCACACTGTATTTGAGAATATTATTATGGGAATGGGCAAGGAAAAAGGTTTTATTATAAACAAAGAACCATTAGAGGCAGAAATAACAGAGATAGCTAATAAGTATGGAATGAAAATATCCCTTAATAAAAAAGTAATGGATTTATCAGTAGGTGAACAACAAAGGGTAGAAATAATAAAAGCCTTATATAGAGGAGCTAAATTATTAATAATGGATGAGCCTACAGCAGTACTTACACCTCAAGAAACTGAAGAGCTATTTATAACTCTTAAGAAAATGAGTGAAGGTGGAATGACAATTATCCTTATTACCCATAA
>CAYZDC010000091.1:0-7254 GCA_964477045.1 uncultured Tissierellaceae bacterium
TCTCCTGCTCTTTCTATGGCGGGACCCGAGGTAACACGGATGTTAACTCCCATCTCATTGGCTATAATATTAGCTAATGTTGTTTTTCCTAGGCCAGGGGGTCCATATAAAAGCACATGGTCAAGCTGTTCGCTTCTTCCTATAGCCGCTTCAATGAAAATTTTTAGTTTTTCTTTAGCCTTATCTTGTCCTATGTATTCTTTTATCCACTTAGGCCTTAGAGAAAACTCATTTTCTCCATCCTCTTCTACAAGATTTTCACTTATAATTCTATCATTAATTTCTTCCATATCTTTACTCCTTTAGTGTTTAGATAACTTTGATAAGACTATTTTTATTATATCTTCTATACTCATATTTTCTATATCTAATTTTCTCATAACTTTCTCAATTTCAAACTTAGTATACCCTAACGTCATAAGTGCTTGTATAGCTTCATTATAATCATTGTCTCGAGCTAAATCTACATTATTTTCATCAATAAGTATATTAGTATCAATTCTATCCTTTAGTTCTAGTATGATTCTCTCCGCTGTTTTTTTACCAACTCCTGGAGCTTTACATAAAAGTTCAATATCTTTATGTAATATAGCTATTTTAATCTGAACGGGGGTTAATGATGATAGAATTCCAATTCCTACTTTAGGGCCTATCTTAGATACTAATAAAAGTAATCTAAACATTTCCATTTCTTCTTCTGTAGTAAATCCAAAAAGAAATAATCCATCATCTCTAACATGCAATTGAGTAAAAATCATTTGATTTTTTTTATTTACTTCCATATTCATTATGGAATTACTTGAAGTAAATACTTTATAACCAATTCCATTATTTTGCAGCACTATGTAATCATCATAAATACTCACAATATCACCAATTAAAAACTCGAACATTTAATCACCTTTTTTAAATTATTTCATTCTAAATTGATCTTTGAATTTTAAAGAACTACCATGACATATGGCTACAGCCAAAGCATCTGCAGTATCATCTGGTTTTGGGCATTGCTTTAAATTTAGTAATAACTTAACCATCTCTTGTACTTGATGTTTTTCAGCTCTACCATAACCAACAACAGCCTGTTTAATTTGAAGTGGAGTATACTCAAATATATCTAAATTTTTATTTTTTCCAGCCAATACTTGAACTCCTCTAGCTTGTCCAACTTTAATCACAGTTTTAGCATTTTTATTAAAAAATAATTCTTCAATGGCCATATCTGTTGGATTATATTTATCTATAATCACTGATAGTTCTTCATAAACAGTTCTTAGCCTATCTGGAAATAATTGTTTTGAATCTGTAACTATAGAACCATAAGCTATAGGTTTTAGGTGATTACCAGTACAATTAATAACACCCCAACCAACAATAGCAATACCTGGGTCAATCCCTAATATTATCATAACTTTCTCCTTTTATAAAATCTGTACCTATTGTATCATATTTTACACAAAAAACTAAGTAGATTTCCAATTTATAAAATCCCTCCAGACTAATATCTAGAGGGATTAATATACATTCCATTATGGAACTTATAATTTTATTTACTAAATTCACCTATTTTAAATCCTGCAGCTTGGATCTTCTCAATTAATCCATTTAAATCATCTGTTTCTACTCTTAAAATTACCCTCATAATATCTAAAATCTTTGCATCTACAATTGTAAAGTTTAGAATGTTTGCATTTTCTCGTCTTAAAACTTCTGTAAGTCTAGCTAGTTGTCCTGGTATGTCAAACATATTAACTACTATTCTACTTCCATATTCAAAACCAAATATCTCTGCAAAAGCATTGAAAATTGCTACATGAGTTAATATACCTACAAATTTATTATTGCTATCCATAACTGCTAAAAAAGGTGTACTTAATTTTTTTAACAAGTAAGAAGCTCTCTCGATTCTTTCATTTTCATGTATAGACTCATAAATATTACTATAAAGGTCTCCAACTACTAAATCATTTAGAAAGGCAGTTTTATCTTTTGAAACCTGATCAAAATAATGTCTGTAAATTGCTTCTTTCATAATTATTCCTTTAAAGACATCCCCATCAAAAACTGGTAAAGATAAAAACTTTCCCTCATTAATTTTTTCTAACGCTGTACCTATTGTATCGTTTAAATTCACTGTTGTAAGCTTTTCTTTTGGTAACATGTGATTTCTTACATACATCCAAATCCCCCCTATTAGAATTATCTATATCTTTGTAAAACTCTATCATTAAGCCCATTCCATAAAGCATCATTATAAAGTTTTAAGCCATACTTTAAAACACTTTTCACCACTTCTCTATATATGCCATTTAAGTCTTCTAAAGTTAATAAGGTTTCATCTTCTTTTATATTAAAATTTGATGAACTATACTCTATTGTCATTTGCTTGTCTAAATATTTGTTCAGAGAATATACTTTTAGTTTAACTATATTATCTAAGTATTCAATTATTGATTTATATTTTGGATTATTTAAATTATTCAGATTATGTAAAACATTATTAATAGAAGTTTTAAATTCTAGAACTTCAGCTGTACTCGTATCAAAATGAAATAGGTAATTCATATTATATAGTTCCTCAGTTTTATAATACTTTATACTCATTTTCTCTAATTTATTTACCCATTTATTGTTAGTATAACCATCTTTATATCCATCTAAATATAAGAATAATTCTAAACGATTTATATCATCCCTAAGTACTTGGCTAAGGTTCAGAGCAATTAAATGGTTGTCTCTTCTATTTCTTAAATATCTACTAGTCCCTTTTCTAATATAATCAAGACAAACATACTTAGGAAATATATTGGTTATGTTTTCTTCAAGATCATAAATATTAAGAAGCATATGGATGGAATTAATATCATTATTAAAAAGAAAATTATATTTTAATTCCTGACAAATGTTAGAAATACTGGTATTTGACAATGCCATGTTATGCCTCCTTTAAGCTTTTTAAATCATTTATGCTAAATATATTATTAAAATGACAGTATTTAATATTATACTACACTTCTATGTAAATTTGTAGTGAATTTAGAAATGCTTTCTTAAGAAAACTTAATATTTAAATGTTTGACATAATTAAATTTTTGAATATAATCAATAATTCTACAAAATTTTACCCTATAGTAGATTTTAAAAATCCTCCATAGGGTAAAATGTTCTTAAATTATTTGTTTAAAGCTTTTTCTGCCAACACCTTAAATTGTTCTGCACTAGATGTTGCTCCTGACACTAATTCTACTTGATCAACATCCTGTTTCTCTATCAAGGAAGCCTCTAAAATCTCATAGGCTTCTTCTGGAGTTATATTTGCAACTGATTTCATAGTATCTGCATACTCTTGATCATCGGTTTTAAGTTGCCCTTCTTCGTTTACTTCATTATAATCTACGGCAGTAATCACTCCATCTTTTACTGATATTTCAATAACACCTTTCCACCCTTGTTCATCTATTTCACCTTCAGCAGTGTGGACTCCATCTTCAAACTTAACAGCGGTTGGTGTTTGGGCACAACCAGCAATTATAGACATTACTAATGTTAGTATTACTCCTAATATTAATAATTTTTTCATTTTTTTCACCTCTATTTTTTTTACTACACATTTATTATATTAGTTCTAAAAAATTTAGTCAATAAATGTTAATAATATAGCAAAGAAGTGATATATTAGAAATTAATTTAATTATCAAATATTCCTAACTTATATTATTATAATAAGAATATACCTTTTTCATTACATTTATCTACAATTTCTTTTGTCCAAACAGAAGCTTGTACTTCACCAATGTGCTGTTTTTCTAAAAAGAACATACAAATTCTTGACTGGCCTATTCCTCCACCTACTGTATAAGGCAATTCACCATTTAAAAGAGCCTTATGATAATCCAACGCTTTTCTATGTTCAGCATTTGCAAGCTTTAATTGTTTTTCCAAACTAGTCTCATCTACTCTAATGCCCATACTAGATAATTCAAGTGCTTGATTAGATACTGGATTCCAAAAAATTATATCTCCATTAAGTTCCCAGTCATCATAATCTGGAGATCTTGTTCCGTGTGGCTCACCAGATTTTAATTTGTTACCAATTTTATATAAAAATATGGCTTTGTATTTTTTTGTAATAGCATTTTCTTTTTCTTTTTCATTTAAGTTAGGATATAAATCTTCTAATTCTTGAGCAGTAATAAAGGTAATTTCATCAGGTAGTTTTTCTGTGAGTATTTCTGGATAAAGATTATTAATGTATTTTTCTGCTTCTTTAAATACACAATAAATATCTTTTACTATATTTATTAAATAATCTTCATTTCTGTCATTTTTTTTAATTACTTTTTCCCAATCCCATTGATCCACATAAATTGAATGTGTATCATCTAATACTTCATCTGGTCTAATTGCGTTCATATCTGTATATATACCTTCATCATGGTCAAATCCATACCATTTTAAAGCCAATCTTTTCCACTTTGCCAAGGATTGAACGATTTCAACATACTCATTGTATTTTGTTAGTTCAAAGTTTACAGCTTTTTCTGCTCCTGTTAAATCATCATTTAAGCCTGACTCTGGTCTAACAAATAAGGGGGCAGAAACTCTGGTTAAATTTAACTTTTTAGATAGTTCTCTTTCAAAGTAGTCTTTTATTAATTTAATAGCAACTTGAGTTTCTCGTGCATTCAACTTTTTCATCAAAATCCTCCTAGGTAATAAAAAACCCTTTACCAATTAAGGTAAAAGGTATTATGATTTTTATTATAATGATTATATTTTAAAATAATAGACCTGTCAATATACAATAATAATCTAAATTTAAATTCCAAATGCAAATTGACTGTGAATTTCTGGAGAATATGCATTTATAGTATCTAAAATAAAACTGGTAATTTTCAGATTTAGACCTAGTGCAAAATTCATATCATTTTTAAAACTAGTTTGAGTTTTATACTCTATCACTACTTCTTCAATATACTCTTTGATTTTAGAATGTAAGCCTAAAAATTCTACATCATAAATATTTATATCTTCTATAGATATAACATTTGTTTTAAAATCATGTTTTTTTGCATATTCATCTAAAGCAGATTCGTATTTAACATGCTTTACAAGAGATTCTCTTGATGTAGTAAATGTCCATCTATCAGCATGTGGTAAGCATACAAAATCTGATAAATAATGAGAAATTATACCAATTTTTTTGCTTAATATCTTAATTGCAATTGGATCTAATATTTTATTAAATTCAATATATCTACTAACAAATATAATTTTCATAATTTCTCGTGAAATATAATTTATACTTTCCTTTTGATAATGTCTTATAAACCTATATTGTGGTAATATATCAGGAGCTATGGAGCCCCATAAAAGTTTTTCCTTATCTAATTTCAAACCATATATGTCAAATACATTTTCGTAAATATTATTAGCTATTATTTTATGCGATTCAGCAAATATATGAAACACTTCCTTTTTAAGTATTTTTTTACAACTTCAGTACATTCTATAACAATTAAACCTATATGTCAAATTTTAAATTGGAGAATTTTAATTCCCAGGTTGTAATATTAAGTGAAAGAAATTTCAATTAAATATGGATTCTAAACTAATCCAAATATCTGGACTTTCAAAACCCTTCCTCCAAGAGGCTATTCCAGCCAAATCATATTTGTGAATAAGTGAAGCTTTATATTCCAGTGATTTTGCATCCTCCAACCATATCTTATACAATTTACTATCTCTTTCTAACTCCCCATAGAACTGGCCAGCTTTATGATCCCAGGACAGTTGCATATTATTATTGGCGATAAATTTATTAGCAATCTCCATAGTTAATGCCTGAGAAGAAACCTTATCATCTTCTATTGTCCATAATCTCGTATAAAATGGAACTGCTAATATTAGTTTTTCTCTAGGTATCAAATCAAAAAGTCTCAAAAGATTTCTTTCTACCCATGTATATTCTGCAACAGAACCGGCTACAGGACTACTAGCCCAGTGCTGATCATAAGCCATAAAAACCAAGTAATCTGTTGCATCTTTTAACCTTACTCTATCAAAACTCATAGACCAATTTTCGTTTGTAGAAATAGCTGTAACATCCATTGAAACTATCATATTGTTTGCTTTAAAAACTGGATATAATTCTCTAATGAATTGAGTTAATAAGTCTTTATCCTTTAGATATACATTTTCAAAGTCAATATTAATACCTTCAAATCCATAGTTTAAATATATATTTAATAAATTATTGATTATCTCTTCACGTATAATACTAGATTTTAAAAATTCATGAGTCATATCAGGATCAAAACTATTATCAAAAATAGGCCATATATCATAGCCTAATTTTTTATATTTATTTACATATTCAGTATTGCCTTTATCATATATTTTTCCCTCAACATCCACTATGGAAAACCATGTGGGGGATATTGTATTTACACCAGGTATTTCCACTATGTTATCTGTGTTTTGAACTTTAGCATAAGTATAGTCCCAAGTTAAATTAATTTTTTTAGAGTTAAGGACTTCCTTTTCACTTTCAGTTTCAAGTTCAGTTTTGAATATATCCTTAGTATGATTTAATTTAATATATTTCTTTTCTATAAAACCTAGAATTCCATTAGGAGTCCTAACCTTATACCACTTATCAAATTCTTCATATACATATAATGTGCTACCAATTTCTAAATTATTATTAATTATAGGAGATTTTATGTCTTTATCTAATCTAATAACAGCATCTTTATTCAGTATTTCTCCCTTTAAATAATACATATTAGTGTAATCTAATACTACTGCCTCTGTTTTTTCATAATAGTTCACATCTATATCATAATCTGCTATAAATAAATCTACTGGAATATATACATTGTTGTCGAACTTTTTAATTACATTTATTATATGAAATACTTTAGAATTCATACTAGCTTCCGTTTCATATATTCCATATCTTATAACTCTATCTTCATTTGTAAAAATAACCATTTCTTCAACTTCATCATAAAAAATATTTTCATCAATAAATGTTTTTATTGTATCAATTGAAAAATATAGAACTCCATCCTCATATATAACCGGCCATCCTTCATCTACAAGGGTATCTTCTACTATAAGATATAAATCATCGGAAAATGAAATTACTTCTTGGCTAGGTTGGAGTGTTTTATATATATAATAGCCACCAGTAAATACTATGGCTAATATAATAATTATAAGAATAAATTTTTTAATTTAAATCACCTCTAG
>CAYZDC010000092.1:0-7102 GCA_964477045.1 uncultured Tissierellaceae bacterium
AAGTTCCAAAGGCAACATGATTAGACATTGACCAGAAGCCTACAGTATATGGTCCTCCTCGGAAATTTTTCTTCTCTATTACATAATCATGCATAAATTTAGCAACTCTATTTGCCATATCTACAGCTTCCTGGCTGTCTGAACCAAATAATCCAACTGAATTAAGTATTTTACTGCGCATGATTTCATAGCCTTGGAAATTACTATTTATTGCATTACAAATTTCTTGAAGTGTATAAGTTTTATCTTTGTATACTAATTTATTTATTACTAGCAAAGAATCCGTAATATCCGCTAGGCCAATTGCTGCTATTCCAGATGTGTTATACATAACACCGCCTTTAGTAGCATCCAAACCTTCCTTAATACAGCCTTCCATCACAGCCGACATCATAGGTGTAGGTCTAATTACGCTGTGTGCCTCACCCAATTTATTATTATATTCACAGGAAAGGTCTAAAAGATACTCTAATTGATTACAGAAAGCATGAAAAAATTTATTAAATGTATCAAATACTACAGGTTCCCCAGTTTTAGGGCCCAAGTCCCATCGCATAAGCGGATGTCTACCATTGTTAAGTGCCATTTCCAAAGCCGCAACCATATTAAACATCATACAGTTTGTATGTCCCATATGTTTTCCAGATATAGTAGGTTCAACACAGCCAGTAGCCGCCCAGTCACGTAAATGCTCTAAAGGATAATTAAACTCATCTAATGATTTCATAACTATTTCATCATTATGAATTGAAGGAGTTCCATTTGTGTTAACATTCACTTCGCAAAGTCTTTTAAGATAGGCTTCGCTATTTTTTTTGTCATTGTACCTTGCATTCACATTAGGGTCTCTAATACCAAGTATTTCAGTGGCTTTCAGGAATATATATGTCATATCATTTACTCCATCTTCTCCACTGGTGGTAACCCCGCCTAATGTGATTGCTTGGTCGGAAGAACTGCCACCAAATAGATAATTGCCAATATCCGGAACTGTAGGCAAATGATCAGTGCAACGCATGTAGAAGCAACCAACTATTTCAATGGCATGTTTAATGTAAGCTTCTTTTTCTTCCTCCCTATCCAGCTTTTCCATATCTGCTTCAAAATAAGGCTGTAGCCACTGATCCATTCTACCTAATGAATAACCAGCATTTGTACTTTCCATGTGTACAGCTACCCAGTGAATCCATATAGCATTTATTGCTTCATCTAATGTAGAGCAAGGATTCTCTGGAACATTTTTACATATATTAGCAATATTTAAAAGTTCTGCTTTTCGTTTAGGATTATTTTCTAAATTAGCATCCTTTAAAGCCTGTTCCGCAAGATTATGGGCATAAGTTATGATTCCTTCATAACATAGTATCATAGAATTAAGGGTATCTATTTTCTCTTGCTTAGCATTTTTATCTGAGTGAAGTTCTTCTTTTATTTCTTGAATTATACCTTTAGCACCCAAACGCAGAAGCTTTGGATAATCTAAAATGGTATGTGAAAGAGCAACGGTTTTCCAAAGAAAATACACTGCATATCTTTCATCAAGCTGTTGATAAATAGGATTATCATATTTAGTTCTTACCCACTCACGTATATTTCTGTTAAAGTAAAAAGGAAATATTTCATTACTAAAAGCCCAAACATCTTCAGTATCAATATCATAAGGATTAAGAGCTCTTTCCTGTACAGTTAATAATTCCCCCCATAAAATCCAACTGCTAGCATCTGGATACATAATTACTCCAATTTCTTTACTAGTAGAAGTTCCAGCTATTAAATCATCTTCTCTTATAATTGGTTTTCTATTTTCCATTAAGTACTTGAATGCATTTCCTTGTCTTAATTCAGGTACCCAAGGTTCACCATCATTGTTTTCTTCAAATCCATTATCTTTGAACCACTTTGTTAAAATAGCAGGTCTTTCAGCACAAACTGCAGGCTTTTCAGTGAAATGAATTTGGAGAAATTTCTCAAGTCTTGGAAAATCATCTAAGGAATACTGAGAAAGGTTCTGATCATTTAAATATTTTACTCCAGGGTCTTTCTCTGTTGCTTTTATGAATTCTTTTTTCCTAGGCTTACTTTTAATATCTTTAGACCCAATAGAAGGTAGTTTCATATCATCCTTTTGCTCTTTTAACTGCTTTATTTGTTTATCTTTAAGTAGCAAAGACATTAAAAGATTAAAGTATGATATATAGGCGTAATTTCCTTTTATTATTAGTTTGCTTTTTAAAATAAGATTATTTACCTCGCTAGGTGGAATACTTGCCATAGAAAGCATGGTTTCTTCATCAATAAAGATCATCTGAACCGTTGTATTATCAACACCTGACTTTACACTAGCTTTTCCATCTTTAAATTCTATTGTTGCTGCCACTGAATCATTTTCGGTTTTAAGGCCAGCAGAAAAATTTATCCAACCATCTTCCAAACGCAAGTACTTGCGGTATTTCTCAACATTATTAAACATTAATGCCATTGCTCTCAGTGCCGCTTTAATACCAAAACCTGCCACATATTTGTTATTAGTGATTTTACTCATAAATAATCCTCCTTCAAAAATTTTTTAGTAATTTTTTCTTTAGTTTTATTTAAGACTTATTCCTCTAGAAAGATAAATATTTTCACAATGTTGAATTTTTTCTTTACTCTGAAATTCCTTATTATGATTTAACCAGTCATTTCCCTGAATACCAAGATTTTGATTTTTATCAAGCCAGGTTGGATTATAAGGTAGAAGCTGTGATTTTTTAACACCTAAACTTTTAAGGTAATCCGCAGTTAAAATTAGATTTTCATCCGTATCGCTAATATTAGGAATTAGTGGCGTTCTGGGAAGTATGGTGAAATCCATGTTTTGGGATAGCTTGAAAAGCATGCTAAAATTTTCTAGAATAGTTTCATTTGAGCTACCGCAGTATTTTTTATGTAAATCAGGGTCAAATATTTTTAAGTCATAATAGATTATGTCAATATAGGGTAGCATAAATTTTTCAAACATGGCAAAATCAAATTGTCCACAAGTCTCAATCAATGTATTTATCCTATTTTCTTTTAATTCTTTAAGCAATTCACCTGCGAATTCAGGAAAAAGAGTTATTTCACCACCAGATAAAGTAACTCCACCACCGGATACATCAAAAAATGGCTTGTCTCTCATAACATGATTTAAAACTTCTTTAATAGACATTTCACTACCAACTTTTGTCAAGGCTTTTGCGGGACATTCTTCCACACATTCAAAGCACATATTACATTTGTTTCTGTCTATATAAAAAGGATTACTTTTACTTAAAGCATTTTGATTGCATACCTCAATACATGTACCACAGCCTATACAGTCACTGGCTGAATATGATATTTCCTCTATAGTTTTTTTACTTTCCGGATTATGACACCAAATACATGACAATGGGCATCCTTTAACAAAAACAACAGATCTAATCCCAGGACCATCATCAAGTGAATTTCCTTTTAATTCCAATATTAAAGGCTGCTTCAAAATATTCACCTCCACTTACTATATTTATATTCCTAATAATATTGTTAATATAACGCTTGTTATATTAACAATAACACCCTTATAATAAGTTGTCAATGAAAAATCTCCCTATTTTCATATGGGAGATTTTATATTATTGAAATAGTGTTTTAAATTGTAAAATAGCAGTATCAATAAATTGCTCTATTATTTCATCGCTTACTTTTTCATCTTTTGCTTTTTCCAATTTTGGTTTTAATATATAATCTGCAACTTTATTGTTAACAAAAGAAATAAATCCATGCATTGCGCAAAGCAATTGAAAGGTAGCCATTGAGGTTGATGGTAATTCTTTTGTTATTAGGCCAGACTCCTTAATTACTTTTTTTCCAAAGTCTATTACCTTTAAGGCAGCTTCCAATTCTAAAAAAGCAATATGCTCAGTTGGAGTACCAACATAATCGTAAAATTTAGGTACATCTAAAACCAACATTATATTATAGGCATTAGCATTATCAATTCCAAATTTTATATATTCACGACCTACAGACTTGAGCCTCTCCATTGGATTATTACCAGAATCATATGCATTAAGAATAATCTCATATAAGTTTTCAAAACTCTGGGTTAAGACAGCCAGATAAAGCTCATCCTTATTATTATAATATTGATAAATGGGAGTTGCTGTCATATTTAACTTCTTTGCAAGTTTTCTCATAGTAAAACTATTATAGCCATCCTCGTTTATTAATTCTAGGGATTTATCTAAAATATTTTGTTTAACAAGTTCAATTTCTTCTTCTGTTCTTGGCTTTCTAGCCATTACATCACTCTCCTTTAATATCAAATTGTTTTAAATAAAATTTATTTTCATTCTCTAAAATTATATTCTTATATTATCTACTGTATTTTGTTGTTTTGGAATATGAATAGTCAGAATAATTTCCATCAATCACTGCAGCTACAGCATATTGAACTGTATCTCCTGGGTTATATCCATAATTATTAACAGAATAACCATATTCCCAATTCCACATATTATAACCATAGCTATCTAATAATTCAATGTATTCACTGCCATTTTGTGATACATAAACTACATAGTAATCAGCTCCAACATTATCCCAGGAAATATTAAATCCATTTCCGCCATCATAAATAGCCTTTACATTTGTTGGGGTCTTTGGAGTTATTGGTATTGAAACTGGCATTGAATATGCCCATTCAGAATAATTCCCATCAATTACAGAAACTACAGCATATTCTACTGTATCTCCTGGATTATATCCATAGTTATTAATAGAATAATCATAATCCCAATACCACATATTCTTACCATCACCATCGATTAACTCAAAGTAATCAGCCCCATTACTAGAAACATATGCTAAATAGTAATCTGCTCCTACATTATCCCAGGAAATATAGAACCCATCTTCCCCATTATAAACAGCTTTTACATTTGTTGGTGCTTGTGGAGTTACGCTTGTTTCCGCAAAAAATTCTTTAATACTTAAATTTAATTTTTTATCTAAAGTCTTCAGCAAATTAACGGGAATTGCAAATCCTAGGTTTTCTGATTCTTCATATTTTGCATATATTACTCCGATTACTTGGCCATACTCATTCAATAAGGCGCCACCACTGTTTCCTGGGTTTATACCAGCACTTATTTGTATATCAGTACTTCTGATTCCACTTATTATACCATTTGTTAGTGAGTTCTTTAATCCCCTAGGACTTCCTATTACATATATATTTTCTCCCTTTTCAATAATATCAGAATCACCTAAAGGAAGGGCTTTTGTAGTTGTATCTTTAATAGATAAAGTTGCTAAGTCATACTCTTTAGAATATCCTGTTATTATAACTTTATCACTATAAAAGGATCCATCTTCATATTCTAAGACTATATCCACAGCATTCTCTATTACATGATAATTTGTAGCTAGCTTTCCTTTTTCATAGAAAAACCCACTTCCTGTTACAAATTCTCCATTCATGGTTTCTACATATATTAAAACAAGACTATCTGATAATTTACCTATAGCCACAGAACTTAGTTTTTCTCTACTATCTTCTTCTTTTATTACAACTTTTTCTTCTGTAGACTTTAAGTCAGTATGATAAAAAGTAAATATTCTTAGAGTTAGAGCCATTGCTTGTTCTCTAGTTGCAGTTCCCTTAGGACCAAAATTATTATTACCTATACCATTTATTATTTTTTTATTACCCATATAAGAAACTGCTTCTTTAGCCCAACTACTTATGAAGTCTCCATCATTAAACCCTAGCTTAAAGTTATTTGATTCTAACTTAGGATTTAATAACTTTATAGTTCTAAAAAACATAACTGCAATTTCTTCTCTTGTTATAGTATTATTAGGAGCAAATTTACCTTCTCCTACACCCTTAACTATACCTAAATTATAGGCCTTAATAACTTCAGGATTTTTTGTATCTTTAAAAGGATTTTTGGATTCTAATTTTATCACTTGGCTGGATATTGATTCATATAATTTAACAGTTATTTCACAGAATTCTTCTCTAGTAATATTATCTTGATAATTGCTTAATAAATCTTCAGGTACTAAATTTTCTGCTCTTGCCCTTTCAATTTCATTTAAAGCCCATGGTGATGGCTCTGCAAAACCTAAAGCACTACTTAATAGCATTGTAGTAATTATTAGCAAAACTAGAAATTTTTTCATAAGATTTACCTCCTTAAAATTTAGTTATTCTCTTGGTTTTCAATTATTTATATTAATTATACAATTTATTTAATTATACCATTAAAGTACTGGTACTCAAGTTAAAAATTATTTATTAAATATTATACTCACTGATATAATTCAAGGATTATTCACGAGCCTCATTAAAGGCATAAAATTGCAGTTGTGTTAAGAATGAGAAAGGCTGTAGCTAGGAAGTTTCTTCTTCATAACTACAGCCTTATGTAACAATTATATCACAAACTAATTTGATGTTTTTATTTCAAACTCAGGAGGTGTTTGAAGATGTTTTTTTACTGTGCATAATCCCATAGAGTTAATAATTGCTTTCTCATATTCTTTAGGAAATCCTTTGGGTAATTTTAAGTCGAAATCTACCTTTCCTATTAAACCAGTACTTTTATCCCTATCTATATCCATGGAAATACTCATCCCCTCTGTAGCAATTTCCTTATTATTACAAAAGCTAAGGGCATAAATACCGACACATGTAGCAATAGAACCTAAAAATAATTCAAAAGGTGACGGTGCACTTCCTTCTCCACCAGCTATTTCCGGTTGATCCGTCTTTATCACCTGATCCCTTATTTTTGCATCAACCCTAAGACCACCTGGAAACTCGACTTTCATATAAGACATTTTTATCACTCCTATTATATTTATTACTGCTAGTTTTATTTCTATTTATATTATATCCTTCTGCCGAATATTATCTCTGGATATCTAAATTGTTTCCACATACTGACTTTAAAGAATATAAATACACTTAAACATTCAGTTAAAACTGTTACAGCTTGCAATCTAAACTTAATCCTTCTCTATCAACACTACACACTCCACATGGGTTGGGGCAAAAGTATGATATTAATACGCAAAAAGGAGGGGTTTT
>CAYZDC010000093.1:0-7074 GCA_964477045.1 uncultured Tissierellaceae bacterium
ATTGAATTTCAACAAAGTCTTGAATCATTTCAATATTTACATGACCTGATTCTTCGAACTCCTTAAATGCATCACTGGCTATTTGTTGTGCCAATTTTTCATCTATACCACTTTCTGTTTCTGCCATGGCTTTGCATACAGCTTTTACAATCTTATCCTCTTGAAAATCTACAATACTACCATTACGTTTTTCTACTTTCAACTGAATTTCCCCCCTATGTTAAACCTATATCTTGTATATGAATTTCTTTCACATACTACATATACACAATTTAACATAAAATTGGAAGTTTAGCAACCGATTTTCCAATTAATAAGTTTTGTTAACAATATAGTTTGCTATGAAAATCGAACCACCCACTCCAGTTGTCAGAACTCATAGTTCTTGGGCATATTTTTCTACTGGCATCATAATGTCTTAGTACTCTTTTTTTACAAATCTGGTGCTTATCCATTAAATATAAAACCAGCTTATGAGTATTTAATAATGTATTTTCATAATTCCCATCACTATTTATACATATTTCAATTCCGATACTATTAGTATTCCAAATACCATACTTTCCTTTTCCATCTCCACAATGCCAAGAACTATTAAAATCTTCCACAGTTTGAATTATATTTTCTGAATCTACAAAGTAATGTGCTGATGCTTTTCTATTAGCTCCATTAAAATAATGATAGTGTGCCAGAGCATTAGCTCCTTTATTGGCATTCCCTGTGTCATGGATAATTATATACTTGATTTCTGCCCCACATCTTGAAGAATAGTTGTACTGGATTAAGTTCTTTTGAATTTTCATAAAATATTACCCCCTTTTATATTTAAATAAAAAGAAGTGAAGAATATTACTACTCTTCACCGGTAATATTTTATTATATTTTAAAATTTTCCACTTCTTCTAATGTAGGAAGAGATATTTGGGCTCCCATCTTTTGTATAGATAGGGCAGCTGTCTTTTGCCCTAGGTCAATAGCTCCTTCAATATTATCCGGATTTTTTAAATATCCAGATGTAAATCCACCAATAAAGCTATCTCCTGCTGCAGTTGTATCAACTACATTTACTTTATATGCAGGGAAGTATTCATGCTTGCTTGAATCTACATATAATACTCCCTTACTACCTAGAGTTACTATAATCTGCTTTATTCCTTTTTTTAATAATATATTAGCTGCCTTTAATAGTGAATCATGGTCAACAATTTCCATCTTAGCAATTCTTCCAAGTTCATGCTCATTAGGTATTAATATATCTATGTTTTGAATTATCTCATCATCTAAATTCATAGCAGGTGCTGGATTTAATATAGTAGTTTTCTCTAATTCTTTTGATATTTTTAAGCCCTCTTTTACAGTTTCAATAGGTATTTCCAGTTGAAATAGGACAATTTCTGATTTTTCAAATAGGGAATAATGCTTGTTTAAATATTCTACATCTACATATTTATTTGCTCCTGGAATTACAATAATATTATTATTTCCTTCCTTGTCTACATTTATTATAGCTATACCTGTGGAAGTATTTTCCTTTTCTATATATTCTATATTAACTCCTGCTGACTTCATAGAATTTAATAAGCTGTCTCCATAATGATCCTTGCCTACTTTCCCAAGAAAAGTCACTGAGTTTTGCAGCTTTGCCATGGCAACTGCTTGATTGGCTCCTTTGCCTCCTGGAATTTGTGTCAGCTTATTACCAAGAACTGTCTCACCAATTTTAGGTATTTCATCAGTATTTATTAGAAAATCCATATTCATACTACCTACTACTAGTATTTGTGATTTCATGCTCCACCTCTAATTATATTTATTTACTGCTTCTATGATCAAATTTACGTAGGCTTTTTTATCAATTTCCATTAGGACATCTGCATTTCCTTTTTTACCTATTCTTTTATAAATATCTACTACTGTCATTCCTGTAGTAAATTCACCCTTTAATTCTATATCTACATTTAAGAGTTCTGTTTTCAATATTTCGGGATTAGTAACAGCACATACTGCTACAGGATCATGAAGATAACATCCTTCCATTCCACCTAGACTATGGTATTTCCAAAGGTTTTCTAGCATTTGTGATACTAACTGGGCTATTTTCCCACCTTGAGCTCTAATGTTGTTTATATCTTCCATTGAGAAAATAGCTTTTTCAGTAGCATTTAGGCCTGCCATAATGATTGGAATACCTGATTTAAAAACTATATCTGCAGCTTCTGGGTCTATAAATATATTGAATTCAGCAGAAGGCGTAACATTGCCAAAACCAACAGACCCACCCATTAATGATATTCTCGCTATTTTGTTTTTTAGCTCTGGGTATCTTCTTAGAAATAATCCAATATTAGTTAAGGGACCTGTGGCTATAATTGTAAGATTCTCCCCATTCTCTTTTATTATTTTAGCCATAAGGTCTATTGCATGAAATTCACTTAGTCTTAAATTGGATTCTGGTAACACCACTCCACCAATTCCATCTTCTCCATGAACTTCTCCTGCTGTTAATAGGGTTTTAACTAGGGGGAATTCTGAACCTAAGGCCACTGGAACATCTGCATTGATATAAGATAGAACTTTTAAGGCATTGTCTCCTACCTTTTTTAAAGTTTGATTTCCAGCTACAACTGTCACCCCTTTTACATCTAGTTTTTCATTAGCAAAGGCCATAATCAGGGCTATTACATCATCAAGTCCTGGGTCACAGTCCATTATTACAGGTATTTTTTTCATCACTTGATTTTCACCCCTTGTCCATTTTTGGAAATAACTTCATTGCCTTTATAGCTTACCCAATCACTATATCCACCAGCGTATAATTTAGGTTTCAGAGCTATTTCTTCCATAAATAATATATTTACAGTACCAGTTACTCCTGAACCACAATGGACTATTAATTCCTTAAACTCATCTAAATCTTTAAAGTATTCCTTTAGGCCTTCTATATCTTTATTATTTTCACCGACTAAATCCAACCAAGGATAATTTATAGCACTGGGAATATGCCCTGGTATTTTATCTAAGGGCTCAACTTCACCCGAATATCTTTCAAAGGCTCTTGAATCTATAATAGCTATATCCTTATTATCTATAGCCTCTTTTACTTCATCAATTTCTGCTAGCATCTGTTTTTGTATGTTTAAAGTTAGTTTTGATGCTTCTACTTTTTTGGGCAGATCTTTAGTTACACTATTGTTTGAGTCAACCCAAGCTCTATAGCCACCTTCTAAAATATATACCTTATCCAAGCCTATATATTTTAACAACCACCACAGTCTTCCTGCCATGGCTAAGTCACCATTGTCATAAATTATAAGGGTAGAAGAGTCTTCCACACCTAAGCTCATCATATTTTGAATAAAATTATCTAAATCAGGTAGTGGATGTCTACCACCGTGTTCTCTTATTTCCCCAGTTAAAACATCCTCTAAGGATACATAATGAGCTCCTTTAATATGTGATGCTTTATATTGTTTATATCCAGCTTTATCATCACTTAATTCAGCTCTAGCATCTAATACTACTAAATCTTCTCGATCTATATTTTCTCTTAACCATTCTGCGCTTTTAAAGTTTTTCATCTCTTACACCATCCTAAATAAATCTTTCTTTACCTTTCATTTTCATATAAGTTTGAAACCTTTCTACAGTGGAGTTTACTATTAACTCTTCAGGCATATCTGCAGCTTTTAATAATTTTAATGCCATGTCCACATTACCTACATCCAAGGCAAAGTGACTATCACTATTTACTATTATTGGAACCCCGTATTCTTTACATAATAGGGCTATTTCATAACAATTTTCTTCACTACCAGCCCTACTAGTAAGAAGTGAGCTATTGTTTATTTCAAGCAGAGTATTGGTTTCTTTGGCTTTTAAAACTACCTTTTTCATATCTATAGGAAACCTTGGATTACCTAAATGAACTACAATATCTACATATTTATTTTCCATTACCTGTAATACAGTATTAGTATTACTATGAATATCTGCTGGCTTAATGGATCCTTCGTGGAATCCTGCTAGGACTATATCTAAATTTTTAAGGTAACTTTCTGGTACATCAAGGTGTCCTTCTTCATTTATTATATTTGCTTCTACTCCTATTAATACTTCCACTCCATAAATAGTATTAGGAATAACCCTTAAGTTTCCTATATGCCATATATTTGCTGCTCCCTGCATAGATGGTCCATGGTCTGTTATGCCAATATACTTCATACCCTTGTTGCTAGCCTCCTGGGCTATTTCTAATATAGTACTATAGGCATGACCACTGGATAAAGTATGGTTATGCATATCTATTAATATTTCCATTGTAAAACTCCTTTCAATCCTTACCTATAAAACATATGTCAAACCATTTTACAATTTATTTTGGTGCTATCATCTCTTCTGGTTTTAATATCCTATCAAATTCTTCTTCAGTTAATAATTCTAAGGATAAGGCTGCTTCTTTTAGGGTGGTTCCTTCTCTATCTGCTTTCTTTGCTATTTTAGCTGCATTATCATATCCTATATGAGGATTTAGTGCAGTTACTAGCATAAGTGAATTATCTAAATAGTCTTTTATCACTTCTTTATTAGGCTTTATTCCTACAGCACAATTGTGGTTAAATGAATTTATTCCATCTGCTAATAATTCCACTGATTGTAAAAAGTTGTAAATAATAACTGGCATAAATACATTTAATTGGAAATTACCTTGGGATGCACCAAACCCTATGGTTGCATCATTACCCATTACTTGAGTTACAACCATGGTTAAGGCCTCTGATTGGGTAGGGTTAACTTTTCCTGGCATAATAGAGGATCCTGGTTCATTTTCAGGTATGGTAATTTCTCCAATTCCAGCTCTTGGTCCACTGGCTAACCACCTTATATCATTGGCTATTTTCATCAGATTAGCTGCCAATGCTTTTAAGGCTCCATGAACAAATACCAATTCATCTTTACTTGTAAGGGAATGGAATTTGTTTTTTGCAGTAGTATAATCTGTTCCAGTAATATGTGAGATTTCTTCCGCAACCTTAACCGCAAAATCAGGATGGGCATTTAACCCTGTACCTACAGCAGTGCCACCTAAAGCCAACTCTTTCAAATCTTCCATGGATACTTTGATCATATCTTCTGTTTTTTCTAACATTCTATGCCAAGCGCTGATTTCTTGACCTAAAGTTATTGGTGTAGCATCTTGTAAATGAGTTCTACCTACTTTTATAATATCTTTGTTTTCATCTACTAAGAAATTAAAAGTGTTTTTCAAGCCTTCAAGGGCTGGTATTAAATTCTCATTCAATGAAGTTATGGCAGCTATATGCATGGCTGTAGGGAATGTATCATTTGAACTTTGTGATTTATTTACATGGTCATTAGGGTGAATCAACTTTTCCCCTAAAATTTCATTACCTCTATTGGCTATTACTTCATTTACATTCATATTAGATTGAGTACCACTACCTGTTTGCCAAACTGCCAGTGGGAAATTTTCGTCTAATTTACCTGCTAATATTTCATCTGCCACAGTTCCTATTGTAGTAGCTATTTTATCATCTAATAATCCTAATTTATTATTAGTTATAGCTGCTGCCTTTTTTAGTATGGCAAAGGCACGGATTATTTCTAGTGGCATTTTTTCTTTTCCTATTTTAAAATTTTGAAAACTTCTTTGAGTTTGGGCTCCCCAGTATTTGTCCATAGGCACCTCTAATTCTCCAAAACTATCCCGTTCAATTCTAAATTTCATCTTTATTCCTCCTGTAGTTTATTTTCTCATATTTTACTTATACCCATTTAGACTTTACATATAGGTTATTAAGAAAGATTAAAAAGCATGAACCCCAAGTCTATTAAAACTCTGATTCATGCTCTATATTTTACTTATTGAATACATTATGGAATATGTCCTCTATGGCTAGGCTTGATCTCTTTCTATATTCTTCATATTTGACCATAATCTCTCTAGCCTCATGGGTAAGTTTTGAGCCTCCACCTGATGGTCCACCAACTTCTCTTTCTAATAATTTTATATCCAATTCTCTTTCAGCTCGATTTAATATATCTCGAGCCTTTGTATAGGATATTTTAATTTCTTTGGCAGCTTTATTTAAAGAACCTAACTCATCTATTAACACCAGTAAATCATAGGGTCCTACACCAAAAATTTTATCACCATTTTCATTTGTAATCCACAAACTATATCCCGCTTTCATAATCAGACCTCATTATCATAAATTTTCCTTTGTGTTTTATTACTTCTATTTCACCATAAATAGGAGTGAAAATATCTTTTAGTAATTGAAGGCTTATATCTTCTGTATAAAAATCAGCAAATATCCCTCCACCATCTATAAGAATTATTCTATCACAATAATTCAGGGCATAATTGGGGTCATGAAGGGTAATTAGACCTGCCCGTTTATTTTGCCTTACAATTTTTCTAATTTTATTTAATACCATATGTTTGTTGGTAAAATCCAAGGCACTATCCGGCTCATCAAACAGCATTAGGGCTGCATCTTGCATCAAGTTTCTCCCTATAATAATTAATTGCTTTTGACCTTCACTTAAATTATTGAAATTAGCATCCTTAATTTCTTCCATCCCCATTATTTGGATCATTTCATAGGCCAATTGCTTATGGGCTTTAGATGGAGTTTCAAACATACCTAAATAAGGAGTAATTCCCATAATAACCACATCTACAACACTTATATCATAGACTATGCTATGTCTTTGGGACATATAACTAATCTTTTGAGCCCTGCCCTTTTCTGTTAATGTAGAAATGTCTTCACCATTAAGAAAGCTTTTACCGCTTAAAGGTTTTATTAAGCCACTAATTGTCTTTAGTAAGGTGGTTTTACCTGTACCATTTAATCCTAAAAGAGCTGTAAATTCTGACTTCTCTATGGTGAAATTAATGTCTTTTAATATGATTTCATTTCCATAACCTGCAGATATATTTTCTATTTTTAATAATTCCATAATATCCTCCTAATCCATACGACTCATTAAATAAGCTAAGAAAGGTGCTCCAATAAATGTAGTCAATATGCTAATAGGTATTTCACT
>CAYZDC010000094.1:0-6845 GCA_964477045.1 uncultured Tissierellaceae bacterium
CATTTCGCAAAGCATTATCGTAACAACTACTATGGGTTTAATATATTTAGCTACAGGTGGCGAAATAGGAGAGTTTTTCCTCTTACAAACAATATTAGTCTTGTTGCTTGGAGTTATTATTAATAGTATTATTATATCAGGATTAATGTCTTTATTAAATAAGCAAAGGTTTCTTGGTTTATGGTTGACACACCTTAGTGGAGTTTTCCCTAGTGCAATAGCAGTAGGAAGTATGGGAGTAATAATTGCATTAGCTTTTATTGGATATGGATATTGGGCTGTTATACTATTCTTTGGGCCCCTTTTATTAGCTAGATATTCATTTAAATTGTATATTGATATGAGGAATTTATATATTTCAACTATTCAAGCCTTAAATAAAAGTATGGAGGCTAAAGATCCATATACCAGTGGTCATGCTTCTAGAGTTGAGGAATATGCTGTAGGTTTAGCAGAATTCCATGGACTCCCATTTAATACAATTGAAGACATAAAAACAGCAGCTATCTTACATGATATTGGGAAAATAGGTATAGATGATAGTATATTAAACAAAGCTTCCAGATTAACCCAAGATGAATATGCAGAAATAATGAAGCATCCTTCCATAGGGGCTGAAATAATTAGTAATGTGGACTTTCTTAAAAAAGTTACTAGAATGGTTAAGCATCATCATGAAAGATACGATGGTGGAGGCTATCCAGATGGTCTTGTTGGAGAAGAGATACCTGTTGAAGCTTGTATACTTGCCATAGCTGATGCATATGATGCTATGACTTCAGATAGACCTTATCGTGATGCTCTTACAAAAGAAGAAGCTCTAAAGGAAATAGAAAAACATGCTGGTACACAATTCCATCCTGTTCTGGCAGAAAAATTTATAGAGCTTATGACTAATTAAAAAGGAGAAATACTATGTTTATAGAACCTATGTTATTCTCTTTCATATTGGCCAAATTTAGAAATGGAAAATTTGAAAATATTGAAAAATTAGAATTCCGGCAATGGTATTTGATTTTAATTGCAGGTGGAATTCAATTGGCGCTAACTATATTAAGAAAAGTAAATCCTATATGGGCAGCACCCTTATTAGGTGATTATTTTAAATACATACATATATTTTCTTATATATTAATTATTTACTGTGTTTTAATGAATATAAAGAAACCATCAATGAAGTTTTTTTTAATTGGTATATTATTAAATTTTTTAGTTATAACAGCTAATTCAGGTAAAATGCCAGTATCAATAGCTGGATTTAAGGGAATTAACTCTTCAACAACTATAGAATTACCTAATAGAGAATTTGACATAAAACATACAGCAGTAACTCCTGATACAAAGTTAGTATATTTAGCGGACATAATATTAATATCGAAGCCATACCCTCTACCTAAAATACTATCCATAGGGGATATATTTATTATGTTAGGACTCTTTATTTTCATACAAGAGATTATGCTACTAAAGGACAATAAGACATCCCAATTTCCCTAATTGATAAAACAAGGAAATTGGGATATAATATTTTTACAGACTATTATAAAATTGGTGTAAATACAAGACCTTAATAAAAAGACGCAGGTTAGGAGGTTAGCGATGAAATTACAAGAATTGTTACATGAATTAAAGATTTTAGGCGTAAGAAATCCAATAGGATATCAAGAAATAACAGGTATTTCAAACCACTCTATGCATGTAGAAAAAGGAGATATTTATGTTGCTATAAAAGGATATATAACTGATGGGCATAAGTATGTTGCTGATGCATATTCCAATGGAGCTTTAGCTGCAATTGTAGAAG
This sequence comes from uncultured Tissierellaceae bacterium, assembly GCA_964477045.1. Lineage (GTDB taxonomy): Bacteria > Bacillota > Clostridia > Tissierellales > Tissierellaceae > CAYZDC01. Next base: position 1,805 of record CAYZDC010000094.1, read on the forward strand.
AGTTTGTAGACAATTGTGAAATTCCACAATATAAAGTGGAAAATACTAGAAAAGCCTTGTCTATAATAAGCGACAAGTTTTATCATCATCCTTCTAGGGATTTAAGAGTAATTGGAGTAACTGCTACAAATGGGAAGACAACTACTACTTACATGTTAAACAAAATCATGGAAGAAGCAGGATTTAAATCAGGCCTTATAGGAAGTGTTATTAATAAAATTGGAGATGAGTTTATTCCAGCGGTTTTAACAACTCCAGAAAGCTTAGATCTTCAAAGATTATTATACAAAATGAAGGAAGAAAGAGTAGAAAAAGTAGCCATGGAAGTATCATCATCTGCTTTAGAATTAGAAAGAGTTAATAATGTGGATTTTGATATAGTTAGTTTCAATAATTTTTCTAGAGAACATATAGACCAACATGGAAGCTTTGAAAAATATTGGGAAGTTAAGTCTAGTTTAATAAAAAATGCTAAAGCAGGTAGCTATGCCATATTAAACCTGGATGATGAATATTCTATGTCTTTAGTAGGTGAAACCAATGCAACAGTTATAACTTATTCATTAAAAGAAGAAGTTGGAAACTTTTATGCTAAAGATCTTGAATTAGCAAATGGAAGAGCAAAATTTACAGTTGTAATAAACAAGCCTTATATAGCCTTTGGTAAGAGAATAGAAATGCGTGAATTCCCAATTGTATTAGGGGTACCTGGATACCATTCAGCAGCTAATGCAATGGCAGCTATTGCAATTGCTATAACTGATGGAATCTCTCCAGAGGTAATTCAAGAAGCACTATTGTATTTTAGTGGAGTAGAAAGACGATTCCAATATATATATGAAAGAGACTTTATTATTATAGATGACCACTTTGCTAATAAGGGGAACATTAATGTTACCTTAGAAACTTTAAACAGTATGGATTATAATAATTTACATTTAGTTTATGCAATTAGAGGAAGTAGAGGGGTAACAGTAAATAGAGAAAATGCAGAGACCTTAGCACAATGGAAAGACAAGTTAAAACTAAATGAAATAATAGCAACTAAAAGTACAGAAGTAGTAACCAGCAAAGATCTGGTAACAAGCAAAGAAGAGGAAGTTTTTGATGGGGTAATGGAGAATGCAGGTATAAAAGTGCATAAGTATGATAAATTAGAAGATGCTATTAAATATGCTCTTAGTAAGGTGAAAAAGGATGATATTGTTTTGTTGGCAGGATGCCAAGGAATGGATCATGGAGGCAAAGTAGCCTTAGATTATATCCATGAGTTAAAACCTGAGATACCTAAAGAGGAATTATACAAGCCAATAAAAGACAGAGTAGTGGAATAAATCTATGAACTAATACTAAAACTAGTCTAAATAGACTAGTTTTAGTATTTACTTGATATTATTTATAAATTATAGGATAATTATGAGATATTAAAAGATGGGGGAACTTATGAAAAGAAAACAGTGGATTATATATTTAATTGTATTAACTATGGCTACAGGATTGTTTGCAGGCTGTAGTCAAAAATCAAATGAAAATAATGTGGATAATTATCCAGAAACTGATTTGGTAGGATATATTATGTGGGGTGCAGGTGGTGGAACTGATAATGTGGCCAGAGCCCTAACTCCATTAGTGGAGAAAAACTTAGGAAAGAGCATTGTATTGCAAAACAAAGTAGGTGCTACTGGAGCAATAGCAACTCAATATGTTTATGATCAAAAACCTGATGGGTATTCCTTGCTTTATGGTGCAGAAAACCCACAACTATATGGTGTAATGGATATCTCTAAGCTATCATATAATGACTTTGAACCAATTATCCTTATAGGTAGAGAGACGGCCATAGTTGTAGTTGGAGCTGATTCTAAATATAATACTATAGAAGAATTAATTCAAGATGCAAAAGAAAATCCAAATAAAATCAACTTAGGTACAACTGGACCTGGAGGACTGCCCTTCGTAGTAGCCTCATTATTAAAAACTGCTAGTCAGGTAGAGTTTAATCAGATTCCATTTGATGGAGATGGGCCAGTGATTACTGCATTATTAGGCAACCATGTGGATGTAACTGTAACCAAACTTTCAGCAGCAGGGGAATTATTAAGAGCTGGAAAAGTAAAATTACTAGCCTCCATATCAAATGACCCTATAGAAGGATTTGAAGATGTACCTGCAATAGGAAAAGTTTTACCTGAGTATGCTAAGTATCTGCCCTGGGGACCTTTTTATGGTGTATTTGTCCATAAAGACACACCTATAGAAATAGTTGAAAAACTTCAAAAGATATATAAGGAAGCTTTTAAGGAAAGCCAATATCAAAACTTCCTTGAAAATGCAGCTATAACTCCAATGGGAACTTCAGGAGATGAAGCAAAAGAATTCTTGAAAAACTGGCAACAAATTTCATCCTGGTTATTATATGATTCAGGTGGAGCTAAAATTAGTCCGGATACTTTAGGTATTGAAAGAATAAAATGATCAAAGGGGTCAGACCCCTTTGATCATTTTGGAAAGGAGAGGGGTAAAATGGAAAGGAAAATTGAATTTTCTTTAATTTTATTTAGCATTTTTACAATTTTTCAAAGTGCCAAAATATCAGGTTCTGAACTTACCTCTACCTCTTCTGGAGCCTTTCCCCTCTTTATATCTGTTTTATTATTAATATTTAGTTTATGGATATTTGTAGAAGGAAGCAAAGAAAAGGAAGGCAAAGTTAAATATAAGATCTTTACAAGAGAAATTGGTGTCATTATCCTATTACTTGTTTTATATGCTTTGTTATTAGAACTATTAGGATTTGGGATAGCTACCTTTGGATTTTTATTTATTTCAATAAGTTATTTGTCAAAAAAAGATATATTTAAAAATTTGATTGTTTCATCTTTAACAGTTGTAATAATAATCTTTATTTTTAAAACTGTATTTAAAGTTATATTACCCTAAGGAGCTGAAAACCGTGAATTTTTATCAGATATTGTTAATTGCCTTAGGCACATTTTCTGGAATATATCTAGGGGCCATACCTGGATTATCCGTAACTATGGCAGTTTCATTGTTAATTTCATTTACTTATTCTTGGGAAACCTACTCAGCTCTTGCGCTTATGATTGGGATATATTGTGGTGGAGTTTATGGTGGATCTAGGTCTGCTATTTTATTAAATATACCTGGTGCTCCTGCAGCTATTGCTACTACATTTGATGGATACCCTTTAGCTAAACTAGGAGAAGCAGGAACGGCTATAGGAATCACAACTATCCAATCTGTATTTGGTGGACTAATTGGTACTGCAGTTTTAGCATTAGCTGCTCCACTGGTCTCTGAAATTGCCCTTATGTTTGCCCCACGGGATTATTTTTTAGTAGCTATAATGGGACTATTATTGGTAGGTAGTCTTGGAAGACAATCTACAGCAAAAGGACTGTTTATGGCAGCTATAGGAATACTACTTGGAATGGTAGGGATGGATTTGTTAACAGGGCAACCAAGATTTACATTTGGTAGTCTGAATTTAATGAATGGAATAAATTATATTACTGCAATGGTTGGATTATTTGGTGTTTCAGAAGCGCTTATACAAATAAAGTTAAAGGATATGCCTATAGTAAAACAAAAAATAGATAAAATAATACCTTCTTGGAAAACATTAATAAAATTATTGCCCCTATCTTTAAGATCAGCTTTTATAGGTGTAATGGTAGGAGCCTTACCAGGAACAGGTGGAGATATTGCAGCATTGATAGCCTATGATAATGCTAAAAGAACTGTTAAGAAGCCTTCTAGACCCTTTGGAGAAGGAGCCATAGAAGGACTGGTAGCACCTGAAACAGCTAATAACTCTGCTATTGGAGGAGCATTTATACCTATGTTAACTTTAGGTATTCCTGGAGACCCTGTTACTGCAATATTCATAGGAGCTCTATTTATTCATGGTATAAAACCAGGTCCTATGCTTATGGTAGAAACCCCTGAATTATTCCTCTTTATAGTTGTATCACTATTAATAGCCAATGTGTTTTTACTAATATTTGGATTAACAGGAATAAAAATCTTTACTAAACTTGTAGAAATCCCAAAAAACATACTTATTCCTATAATAATAGTTCTTTCTGTTATAGGAACATATACAATAAGCAACAATATTTGGGATATTTATATAATGCTTATATTTGGTGTTTTAGGTTATGTTCTGAAGAGTTTTGATTATCCTCTGGGACCACTAGTATTAGGAATGATACTTTCCCCATTGTTGGATACTAATTTTAGAAGAGCAGTATTGACTTCGGGTTCCTTATTAGGATTCTTAAAAGACATATTATCCAATCCCATATCTCTAGTTTTATTTGGAAGCATAATATTTATGTTACTCAGCAGTACTAAAGGATTCAAAGAAATATTCAGTAAAAAGTAACTAAAGTTACACTAAATTGTGTCAAAAAATCCAAATATATTTTTAACAATCTTGTTGCTTTTATTTCATAATCATGATATACTCCAACTTGTCGTTAATATAATATAAGAATATAGGGGGAAATGAAAACAATGAAACGAATAATATCATTAGTTTTAGTACTTATTTTAATTTCAGCAGCACTTGTAGGTTGTTCATCACCAGCTGTAGAAACACCACCAGCAGTTGAAACACCGGCAGCGCCACCAGCAACAGATACACCGGCAACAGACACACCAGCAGCAGAAGGTGCAATAGTTAAATTAGGTCTAGGCCAAAATATTTCTATTGGTAGTTCAAAAGAAGCAGGAGTTGACGCAAACAACAAAGCAGTTTTAGCTCAAGCTCAAGTAGATACTACTATAGCAGCTGTTGGATTTGACGCAGAAGGCAAAGTAGTAAGTGTAACAATTGATGTAGCACAAACAAGAGTAGCATTCGATGAAGACTTAAAAGTTACTTCAGATAAAGATGCAGAAGTTAAATCTAAAAAAGAATTAGGACCTGACTATGGAATGGTTGGAGCTTCAGCAATCGGAAAAGAATGGTTCGAACAAATGGATGCATTCGAAGAGTGGATGATTGGTAAAACTG
>CAYZDC010000095.1:0-6816 GCA_964477045.1 uncultured Tissierellaceae bacterium
ATGATATGGGAGATTATGCTTTCCCAGTATTTTCCTTAGCTAAAACCTATAGAAAAGCTCCAAATATTATTGCGGAGGAACTAGCAGGTAAAATATCAAAAGATGAAAACTTTGAAAAAATCGAAAGCAAAGCAGCCTATTTAAACTTTTTTATTAATAAAGAAAAGTTAACAGAAACAGTTTTTGAAGAAGTGTTAAATAAAGAAACCAACTTTGGATCATCAGATTTGGGACAGGGTAAAACCGTAATAGTAGAATATTCTTCACCAAATATTGCTAAACCTTTCCATATAGGACATATAAGAACAACGGTTATCGGAAATGCACTTTTCAATATTTATAAATTCTTAGGTTTTAATACAGTATCAATAAATCATTTAGGGGACTACGGTACTCAATTTGGAATGCTTATCTCTGCATATAAAAAATGGGGAGATAGAGAAGTAATTGAGGCAGATCCAATCAATGAACTTTTAAAACTCTATGTAAAATGGAATACAGAAGCTGATAAAGACGAAAAACTTAGGGATGAAGCAAGGTATTGGTTCAAAGAATTAGAAAATAAAAATGAAGAAGCACTAGAATTGTGGCAATGGATTAGAGATGTAAGTTTAAAAGAGTTTAGTAAAGTATATGAAATGCTCAATATAAAATTTGATTCATATGCTGGTGAAAGTTTTTACTCAGACAAAATGCCTGCAGTACTAAAAGAGATGGAAGAAAGCGGAATAATGAAAGAATCTGAAGGTGCCTTAATAGTAGACTTAGAACCTTATGGAATGCCACCAGCTCTAATAAAAAAAAGTGATGGCTCTACTCTTTATACAACTAGAGATATTACAGCGGCAATTTATAGAAAAGAGGAGTATGATTTTTATAAAAATATATATGTAGTAGGTTCTCAACAAAACTTGCATTTCAAAGCCTGGATAAAAATTGTAGAATTAATGGGTCATGAGTGGGCTAAAGATTGTGTTCATATACCATTTGGAATGGTAAGCTTAGAAGGGAGCACACTTTCTACAAGAAGAGGAAATGTAGTTTATTTAGAAGATGTTTTAAATACTGCAGTAGAAAATACCTTAAAAATTATTGATGAAAGAAATCCAGAATTAGAAGACAAAGAACTAGTTGCCAAACAAATAGGAATAGGTGCAGTTATATTCCAAGAACTATTTAATCAAAGGATTAAAGATTATGTGTTTTCTTGGGAAAGAACCTTGAGTTTTGATGGAGAAACAGGACCTTATGTTCAATATACTCATGCTAGAACAAATTCCTTATTAGAAAAGGGAGAATTTAATAAAGAAGATCAGGTTGATTTCAAGTTATTAAGTTCTGAAGATGAAATAAATATTATAAGACTAATATATGATTTCCCAAGTATTGTTATGGATTCTATGGACAAAAATGAACCCTTCTTTATTACTCGTCATATAGTTGAAATAGCTAAAGCTTTTAATAAATTTTATAACTCATCACCAATTATTATTGAAGATATAGAATTAAAAAAGGCAAGATTAATGTTAACATATACGGTTAAAACAGTAATAAAAACAGGATTGAACTTATTGGGTATAGAAGCACCATTAAAGATGTAATTTAAAAGAGACCCTATCTATAAAGATTGGGTCTCGTTTTTTAAGTATTCTATAAATTCAGATTCAGGTATATCTGCTAGTGATGATAATTCTGTGACAAAATTATCTTTCAATATAATAAAATCCTCAATATTAGTTTTAGTGCCTGTATAGTCAAGAGCTTCGATTATTAAAAGCATATCTTCTTTTGACATTTCTTGAATTGTTATTTTTTCAAAATCCCTCATTTGGCAACTCCTTTCATTTCTGTTCTATAGCTATTCTATATCTTTTTATGAAAACAATCAATACTACAAATACCATTAATCCTATGAAATACTGAAATAGATGTTATAATATAATTATATTTGCATAAGGAAGGTTGAAAATGAAAATAATATTAAGCAGTTTAAATTCAAAATATATCCACTCTAATCTTGCAATCAGGTACTTAGCAGCTTATGTTGAGGATATTGTTAAAGTACAAATTCATGAATATACAATCAATCAGAATATAGACTTTGTGGTAAGTGAAATATATAAAGAAAAACCTGATTTAATAGGTTTCTCTACTTATATATGGAATGTAGAAGAAACATTAAAAATTTGTGAAATTTTAAAAATTGTTTTGCCAGAGACAAAAATATTGTTAGGTGGGCCAGAGGTTTCTTTTGATGGAGTTCAAGTTTTAAATGATTTAAAATATGTTGACTTTATTATTTATGGTGAAGGGGAAGAAACATTTAAGGAACTAATTGAAACTATTATGGATAAAAATCAGAATTATAAAAATATAAAGGGATTAGTTTATAGGCAGGGGGCATCAATATTTAAAAATCTCGAAAGGCCATTAATTAGAAATCTAGATATAATACCATCTCCCTATACTAATATTAAAAGTCAGTTTGAAAATAAAATAGTTTATTATGAATCTTCTAGAGGATGTCCTTTTAACTGTGAGTTCTGTCTTTCATCTACTATTCATGGAGTTAGATATTTTGGGATGGAAAGAGTAAAGGATGATTTGGATAGATTAATAAAGGGAAAAGTTGGACAAGTAAAATTTGTAGATAGAACATTTAATGCTAATAAGAAACATTTTATGGAAATTATGAAATTCATAATTTCCAAAGATCCAGTAGATATTAACTTCCATTTTGAAGTGACTGCACATTTATTAGATGAAGATACTCTGGATTTTTTAAAGGATATAAAAGAAGGATTATTCCAGTTTGAAATTGGAGTTCAATCTACAAATGAAGAAACAATACAGGCAGTAGCCAGAACTACTGATTTTGAACAATTAAAATATACCAGCGAAAAGATAAAGTCATACATGAACATCCATCAACACTTAGACTTAATAGCTGGGCTACCTTATGAAGGATACAATAGCTTTAAAAAATCTTTTAATGATGTATATAGTATTAGACCTGAAAAGCTTCAATTAGGCTTCTTAAAACTGTTAAAAGGGTCTGGACTTAGGATTGATGAGAAAAAACATGGCTACAAGTATTTAGATTCTCCTCCATATGAAGTATTAGAAAATGATTATATTAGTTATGGCGAAATTATCAAACTAAAAAGTATAGAAAACCTAGTTGAAAAATATTATAATGAAGGATTTTTTACACATTCATTAGAGTTTATAATTAAAAATTATTATCAAGATAGTTTTTCTTTTTATGAGGATTTCAGTCAATATTGGGATATAAAGAATTATGGGAAATTAAGCCATAGTAAAAATACTTTATATGAAATACTAATGGAGTATTTTATTTGTAAAGACCATAATGATAAATACACATTTACTGAGTTGATAAAACTAGATTATGTAATAAATAATAAAAACTCTAGATTGCCAAAGGGAATAGTTAGAGAGTACGACTTAGTTGTACAAAAAAATCTTCATGATATATTAAAAAATGAAAAGTTATTAAATTCATACTTGTATAGCTATAAAGATATACCTACAAAAAAACTATTAAAAAAAGTAATTGTAGAAGATTTCAATATTAATATATTTAAAGTTTTAAATAATAATTATAAGGTATTAGATAAGAGGGACAAGACTTATATTTTATTTGACTATATAGGTGGAAAATTAAATAAATGTATTTATCACGATATAACAGAAATTGTAAAGGGGTTGATATAAGTTGGACATTATTAAAGATCTTATTTATATAAATAAATCAGCATTTAATAAAACTATTAAGAGTTTAAGCAAAAATTGGATTATAATATTTACTGGAATAGTCTATACTATATTAAATGTTGCTATATTCAGTTTAATAAGTGTTTTTCTTACAGGTTTCCTATCTATACTATCAGGAATAATTGTAGCAATTATAACTGCTGCATTTATCTCAAATTATTTATACTTGCTATTTAATATTATTAATTATGATAGGATAAACATGCAAATTTTCAAAGATGGATTTAAATATTATTTATGGAAGATATATGGAGTTTTGTTTATAGCATATTTGGGCAGGATTTTATTGGGAATCCTTAGTAATATGCTAGGAGGATTAGCTTCTGCTTTAAATATTGTTATATATTTAAGCATACTAATAGTATTAAATCCACTTCCAGAGACTATTTATTTAAAATCCTATAGTTCCTGGGAAAGTGTATTAAATACATTTGAATTTATGCAAGAAAATTGGCTTAATTGGCTATTACCAAATGTAATTTTTCATTTAGTTTTGTATTTTATCACAGGGAATTTAATTACTAATGTATTTACTACTCATTTATCATTTAATATGGTATTTAGTATAAAAAACATTATAATATATTTATTAGGCCAAGGGCTATTCTCATTCATAATGGTATATAGAGGACACTTGTATAAAACCTTAAGTGGGAGTACTAGAAGAAAAAGAATGTTTATGAATAAATTTTAAAGCAAAGGTGATAAAATGGATAAGATTAATAGTTATTTTAATAAATTGGCAAAAAAGCTAACTTTTATAGAGTTACAAAAGAATTCGCAAGTAGACATTAAGGGATATCTTGTATCATCTGATATTCCACTGCCTATAATAATGGAAAGCTTATTAAAAGAAATAAAAGAAGGAAATATTCAGGAAGAGATAAACTTAGCAAATGTGGTTGAAGGCATTATATACCTCCTAGGAACAGATACTGAATTCCCATATATTAATGAATATAAAGCCATATTAAAGGCTTATAATGAAAAGATAAATGATTATATATTTTATCGAGGATTAAAGTATTTTGATGAAATGGACTACGATTCCAGTGCTATATATTATAGGGCATTACTCACTCTAGATGATAGGGACGTAAACGGGTTATTTAATTATGCATTAGCTTTAGAGCAGATAGCAAATAGGCTCTTAAAAGAAGAGAAAAGTCAAGAGGCTACAGATTTCCTGATGAAGTCCACTAACAACCTAGAAAGTATTTTAGATGTTGATGAAAACTATTCATTAGCCTATTATAAACTAGGATTTCATTATAAGTTTTTCCAACAATTTTTAAAGGCCAAATTAATTTGGAAAAAGTTCCTTGTCCTAGATAAAGATGAGATTAGACTTCAAGAAATAAGAGAAGAAATAGAAATAATAGATGATGATGTATTTTTTGAAACTGGACTAACTTATTTAACTTATAATGACTTTGGTAAAGCCTTGGATTCTTTTTTAAAACTAATACCTAAATATGAAAAGCACTGGAATATTAATTATTTTATTGGTCTTTCTTATAAAGGAATAGAAGAATTTAATTTAGCAATTGAGTATTTCAGGAAAGCAATAGCTTTAAATAAAGAAGAAGCAGATGTATATAATGAATTAGGAATAGTATATTTTAATCTGGAAGATATAGTAAAAGCTATAGCTGTATTTAGTGAAGGAATTGAAAATTGTAAAGAAGATTACAAACTTTATTTTAATAGAGGTCTTGGATATGTTCAACTAGGTCAATATGAAATTGCTTTGAAAGATATAGAAAAAGCTAATATTTTAAACTCAGAGGATGAAAATGTATCCTTACAAAAAGTAAAAATAGAAGAGCTATTATCTAGTATTTAGATTTAGTATGGAGGGTTAATATGAAAATTAACAGATTAGTAGACCTACTGAAACTGAAAAACAATAAAAGAATGAAGTTAGTTGTAATAGCTAGCCATGACAAAGAAGTTTTACAATCTGTAAAGGGATGCTATGACTATGGACTTATAGAACCAATATTAATTGGAGATTTAGAAAAGACAAAAAAATTGGCAGAAGAACTAAATATATCTATAGAAAATTATTATTCCATAGATGAAAAAGATTTAGAAAAGGCAGCTGAAATAGGGGTAAAGCTTATTTCTTCCGGTAAGGCAGATTTTATTATGAAAGGATTAATAGATACTTCAATATTACTAAAATCAGTGTTAAATAAAGAATGGGGATTAAGAACCAGAAGTCTATTAAGTCATGTTATGATTTATGATATAGAAAATTACCATAAATTACTTTATTTAACTGACGGTGGTATGAATATTAACCCCACCTTAGAAGATAAAGTAAAAATAATTGAAAATGCTGGGATGGTCACTAGATCTTTAGGAAACAAAGTTACTAATGTTGCAATTTTAGCTGCTAAAGAAAAGGTTGATTTGAAAATGATATCAACTGTTCATGCAGAGCAACTTAAGGATAAATATTTAAAAGGTGAATTTTCAAAGGGTCTTGTAATAGATGGGCCAATGGCTCTAGATATTGCCATTTCAAATGAAGCTGCAAAAACTAAGAATTATATAAGTCCTGTAGCTGGGGATGCAGATGTATTAGTAGTACCCAATATAGAAATGGGTAATGGGATTGGAAAAAGTATTACTTATTTTGCAAATGGAAAATCTGCTGGGATAATAATGGGAGCAAAAGTCCCTATAGTATTAACTTCAAGGGCAGATGATCATATTACAAAAGTATTTTCTATAGCCTTAGGTTCATTAATATCAACAAATATAATAAAAGAAGCAGAAAATTTATAAAATAAGTGTTAAATCTTGTTGACAGTTTAATAGAAAGATGGTAATATTTATAAAGTCCCACCGAGAGATACAAATTGGCTTGAAAAAATCAATAAATAATCTTTCGAAAAGTGGTTGACAAAAATATTCAGTATATGCTATACTGAGTAAGTCGCCTCGTGAAGGAGACATTGAACTTTGTTAATTAAATAGTGTGAGATACTTTGAATTAAGAAACACAAT
>CAYZDC010000096.1:0-6781 GCA_964477045.1 uncultured Tissierellaceae bacterium
AGATCATCATGAAATGATGATAAAAGATTTTAAAAGAAGATTCTTTATATCCTTAGTGGTGACTATACCTATTTTAATTCTTTCACCTATGATTCAAGAATGGACAAATATTAGTATTACTTTTCCTGGAAGTCATTATCTTTTATTTGCTTTAGCTACATTTATATATTTCTATGGTGGCTGGCCATTTTTAAAAGGCCTAGTAGATGAATTAAAAGAAAAGAAACCTGGTATGATGACACTAATAGCTATGGCTATTTCCGTAGCTTATTTATATAGTACTGCAATAGTTTTTGGGCTGGAAGGAAATGATTTCTTTTGGGAACTGGCAACACTTATTGACATTATGCTTTTAGGTCATTGGATTGAAATGAGAGCTGTATTAAGTGCATCAAGTGCACTAGAGAAGTTAGCAGAGCTTATGCCAAATACAGCTCACTTAATTAAAGATGGAGATGTAATAGAAGTTGATTTAAGTGAACTAAAATCAAGAGATAGAATTTTAATAAAACCTGGAGAAAAAATTCCTGCTGATGGAATTATAGTCAAGGGAACAAGTTATATAAATGAATCTATGCTAACAGGGGAATCAAAACCTGTAGAAAAAAATGAAGAAGACAAAGTTATAGGTGGATCTATAAATGGAGATGGTTCAATAGAAGTGGAGGTTAAGAATATAGGTAAAGATTCTTATTTATCCAAAGTTATAGATATGGTTGAGAAAGCTCAAAAGTCTAAATCCAAAACCCAAAGCTTAGCTGATAAAGCTGCATTTTGGTTAACTATAGTAGCACTTATTGTTGGATTTATTACTCTAGTAGTTTGGTATTTAATAACTAGAGATTTTTCATATGCAATAGCAAGAATGGCCACAGTAATGGTAATAACATGTCCACATGCATTAGGACTTGCTATACCCTTAGTAGTAGCTACATCTACAGCACAATCTGCTAAAAATGGTTTGCTAATAAGAAATAGAACACAATTTGAAAACTCAAGAAAAATCGATACCCTAGTATTTGATAAGACAGGAACACTTACTCATGGAGAGTTTGCAGTAAATTTCATAGAGGTATTTGATAATAATTATACAAAGGATATGGTAGTAGAATTGGCAGCAACTTTGGAAAATAATTCTGAGCATCCAATTGCAACAGGAATAATTAAAAAGCAAGAAGAAATGGGATTAGATATTTTGAAAATGGATGGTTTTCAGGCTATACAAGGAAAAGGTGTCAAAGGTAATATAAATGGTAAGCAGATAATGGTAGTAAGTCCTGGGTATTTAAAAGAAAATAATATTGAAGTACCTAGAGATCTACCAGAACATGGAGTGTCAACAGATGTATTTTTAATAGTAGCAGGTAAATTGATTGGTGCTATAGGTCTTTCAGATAGAATAAGAGAGGAATCTTATGATGCAATAAAAAGACTCAAAGAAGAAGGTATTAAAACTTGGATGCTTACAGGAGATAATGAAAAGACAGCAAAGCAAGTATCAGATAAATTAGGCTTAGATGGATATTACGCAGAAGTATTACCTGGGGAAAAGCAAGAAAAAATCAAAGAACTACAATCTCAAGGTAGATTTGTAGCAATGACTGGGGACGGAGTAAACGATGCACCAGCATTAGCACAGGCAGATGTAGGCATTGCCATAGGTTCAGGTACAGATGTAGCAGCTGAAACTGCAGATATCATACTTGTAAATTCTGATCCAAGGGATGTTGTGTCCCTTATTGATTTTGGTAAAGCCACTTATAAAAAAATGATACAAAACTTAATATGGGCTACAGGATACAATGTAATTGCAATACCTCTTGCAGCAGGAGTCCTGTCTGGTATTGGAATAGTAATTTCACCTGCAGTTGGAGCTGTTCTAATGTCCCTTAGTACAATTATAGTAGCAATAAATGCAAAACTACTAAAATTAGATAGATAAATTTACTATCTTTAAGACAAATTAATATTGAAAATTGGTTTTAAAGATAGTGAAAAAATGATATAATAAGATTTGAGTATTTTAAGGGGGTTTTCAGATTTGCATCAATATAAAGGAAAATTAATTATTCATACTGGATCAATGTTTTCAGGAAAAACATCATCATTGGAAAAAGATGTAAAAAGATTTAATATTGCAGGTTACAAGACAATAGCATTCAAACCGGCAGTTGATATTAGATATGTAAGTTCGAAAATTACAACTCATGATATGACTTCTCTTGAATGTGTATTAGTAAAAGATATAAATGCAATTATAGAATATTGTAATGATTTTATGCCCGATGTTATTGCTATTGATGAAGTCCAATTTTTAGAAGGGGATACAAAACTAATAGTAGATAGTATTAACAGTTTTCTTGAAAAAGATATTACAGTTATTTTAGCAGGGTTAGATATGGATTTTACAGGTCAAGCATTTGAAATAGTAAAGGAATTAATGCCTATTGCTGACTATTTGCATAAGCATCATGCTGTTTGTGTAAAATGTGGAACTGATGGATGGGTAAGCCATAGAAAGACTAAGGATAAGGAAAGGGTAGTAATAGGTGCCTCTAAAGAATATGAGCCTTTATGTAGAAAGTGTTACTTAGTAGAGAAAGAAATAGACGAGGCAATAGTTAATAAAAACCAAGTAAGTTTTGAAGATTTCCATTAGAAAAGCAGTCTCATTTAGTTGAGACTGCTTAATTTATTCTTGTATTAGTATAACCTTCTACCATAAGTAAAATGTTTTACATAATAGGATGAATTTAAATCTGAAATAATAACTCCTTTTGATGGAGTACTTGCATGAATAAATTGTCCATTGCCTAAATATATACCTGTGTGGCTAGGTCCAGCTTTATATGTGTTACTAAAGATTAATAAATCTCCAGGTAACAAGTCTGCTTTATTTAATTTGGTTCCAACATAAGCTTGAGAAGCTGATGAACGTGATATTTCAATTCCATGTTGTCTGTAAACATAAGATGTAAAGCCTGAGCAATCAAATCCACTAGGTGATGAACCACCACTTACATAACGGTGTCCAAGAAATTGTCTAGCTGTAGCTGCAAGTTTTGCTGAAAGTGTGCCTAGTTCAGAGGCTCTATTTGCTGATGGTAATTTAATCCCTCTACCTAAAAGACTTTTGTTAATAGCTTCTACAGTCCTAAGACCTAGAATACCATCAGGTTTAAGACTATTTGCTTCTTGAAAAGCAATTAATGATTCTTGAGTCATAGTACCAAAGTAATCTGTACAATTCTCAATAACTAAATATTCTAAACCCTTTAATGCTTCCTGTAAAAGTCTTACATCATCACCAGTCATTTCAAGACTCAGTTCTCTATCAAAAGTTAAAGCACTAATACTTGAATCTTTTGCTGCTTTGACAGCTACTAATGTATCATATGTAACTTTGTCGAAAATGCCACTAGCTTCTAGTTTGTTCGCTTTTTGAAATTCTCTTAAGGCATCTTCTGTAATTGCTCCAAAATATACTGTTATATTTTCATTCTTGAAAAATCCTAGTTCTTGTAATTCTTCTTGTAAAACTTGTACATCTTCACTTACCATTCCAGATTTAAGAACTTGATCACCTAAAGCAGCATGTGATGGTGTAGAAGTAAATGCAATCATAGCACCAAAAGCTATTGCAATGGTTGCCGTCTTAATTAACTTTATTTTAAACAAATATATACGCCTCCTTAAATAAGTCTTATTACTTGTTTCATCTAGTATACAAAAGATTAATCTAAATTACAAGAGAAATTGTAACTTTTTTGTAACTATTTTTAAGGAGTATTAGTTTAGCTGTATTTACCAACGTTTTAAATAAAATATTAATTAAATTACCAAATAATAAAAAGACTAGTTTTTCAATAATTTATTGAGCAACTAGCCTTTTTCTATTCAAAGTTCAAACCTTCTCTATGCATACCTACACTAAGGGCTATACCTATAGAAACCAAGCTTATTAATTGAAAGGTTCCACCATGGCTTATAAAAGGAAGTGGTATACCAGTTATTGGCATTAAGCCAATTGTCATACCAATATTTTGCCAAATATGAAATAGTAAAATGGAGGTAAATCCCACTACCATTAAAGAGCCAAATAAATCAGTGCTATTTTTTGCTATTTTTATTAGTCGAGTAAGCATTACAAAATAAAGGAATATTAGAGTAACACCACCAATGAATCCTAATTCTTCTCCTATAACAGCAAATATAAAGTCCGTTTGTTTTTCAGGAATATAATTATACTGGGTAAAAACTCCTTGGAATAATCCTCTTCCATATACTTTTCCTGCACCAATAGCAATCTTACCTTGCATAGCTTGGTAACCGGTATTCGAAGTATCTCTTTCTGGATCCAAGAAGTTAAAAAATCTATTCTTTTGATAGACATCCAGCCTAAACCATAAGACTGGAAGGCTTAGTAAACCTGCTAACAAGGCGTATCCAATGTATTTCCATTTTATTCCTGCAATAAAAAGCATTATAGCTATAAAAAATACAAATACCATAGCTGTACCTGCATCAGGTTGTCTTAATATTAAAATAACAGGCAAGAATGCAAAGGCTAATACTTTAAGTAGGGTAAAGGGTTCATTTATATGTTCTTTGTTATTATCTATAAACTTGGCTAAGGATATTACCAGACCTATCTTCACAAATTCAGAAGGCTGAAATACTATACCACCTATATCTAACCAAGAATCTGAGCCCCACTGTTCAGCACCAAATCCCCATATTAATACTGCTACTAAAAGCAAATTAGAGATTACATATATAGGAATATATAATGTACCTAAAAATTGATAATCTAATAATACCAATATTAAAATAGCCACAATACCTATAGCTGTTGCTATGGCTTGGGATTCTATTTGTTTGGTTGTATCAAAGCTTAGGGTAGCAGAATAAATCATGATTAGACCAAATATACATAATATAATAACCGTTATAAACAATATAAAATCAAATTTCTTTAAAGACTTTCTTTTTAGATTAAACATTTCAGACTCCTTTTTAATTCATATAGCATATTATATCATATATTTCTACTTTGGTAATAGTTTTAGAGAAGTATATTATGGTATGATATATATTGAAGAATATAAAATAATAGAATTATTAAGAGGGAAATCAAAATGAATTTAAAAGAATATATTATCGAAAAATCGAAAATCTTAAATATTGATATGATTGGTTTTACCGATTCTGCGCCCTTATATAATATTGAAGAACGTCTAAATTATCGCTTAGAAAATAATCTTCAAACAGAATTTGAAGAAAAGGAAGTGGAAAGGAGGATTGATCCGAAATTAACATTTCCCAGTTGTAAATCTATTATTGTTATAGCTTTAAGTTATAATGTAGACTTTGAGATAATTAATGATAATAAACTTAAGGGGGTCCTGTCTAAGTCATCTTGGGGTTTGGATTACCATAGGGTATTGAAAGCAAAAATGAATAGCCTTGTTGAAGAAATAAAGGATATAGAAGACTTTGATTATAAAATGTATGTAGATACAGGACCACTTGTTGAAAGAGAATTAGCGAACAAAGCTGGAATAGGCTACTATGGTAAGAATTGTTCAATAATAAATGATGAATATGGATCATTTATATTTATAGGATATATTATGACGGATCTGAATATAGAACAAGATATAAGTAGGATAGATAGCAAATGTGGGGATTGTGATTTATGCATAAGAGCATGCCCTACAAATGCATTAGAGCCCTATAAATTAAATCCAAAGAAGTGTATATCTTATTTAACTCAAACAAAGGATATAATTCCTATAGAATACAGAAAAAAGATGAATTCGAAGATTTATGGATGCGACACCTGTCAATTAGTTTGTCCCAAAAACAAAGATGTGAAAGCTTCTGTTCACCCGGATTTCATTCCATATAACACAGGAGGATATATTGATATTATTGAATTATTAAGTATGTCTAATAGCCAGTTTAAACATAAGTATGGATCAATGTCTGGAGCTTGGAGGGGAAAGAATATATTGAAAAGAAATGCAATAATAGCCCTAGGGAATATGAAAGTACCAGAAAATTCATATTTATTAGAGAATATTGACAGTAATAATAGTTCCTATATGGAAGAGTATATTAAATGGGCAATGGAAAATATATTTTTAACAAAGTAATGAATTATAAAAGCATTATGATATAATACTATGTGATGAGATTAATAATTTAAGGAGGAAATATGATGAATATTCACGATTTAGATTTTTTAAAGGAAAAGATTGAGGAGTTAAAGGATGGAGGCATTTACCGTAAATTGCCTATACTGGAAACACCTAATGAGGCAGAAGTTATTTTAAATGGAAAAAAGGTTATCAATCTTTCTTCAAATAACTATTTAGGATTTTCTAATCACCCAAGACTTAAAAAGGCTTCTATTGAAGCTATAGAAAAATATGGTGTTGGATCTGGTGCAGTTAGGACTATTGTTGGTAACATGAAGATACACGAGGATTTAGAAGAAATTTTAGCTAAATTTAAAAGAGAAGAAGCAGCATTTGTTTTCCAATCAGGTTTCAATTGTAATGCAGGTACTATTCAAGCTATAACTGAAGCTGGAGATATTATTATTTCTGATGAATTAAACCATGCTTCTATTATTGATGGTAGCAGATTATCTAGGGCTGATAAAGGAATTTACAAGCATAGTGATATGGACAGTTTAGAGGCAGTTCTTAAAGAATCAAGAGATAAATATAAAAATATTTTAATAATAACTGATGGTGTATTTAGTATGGATGGA
>CAYZDC010000097.1:0-6575 GCA_964477045.1 uncultured Tissierellaceae bacterium
ATGGAACTGGGGGAGATGAGCGAGACTTGTTACCCCTTGCAGAAAGGGTAGACCCGGAGGCATCAGTACTAAGTGTAAGAGGTAATGTTTTAGAAAATGGAATGCCTCGATATTTTAAAAGATTAGCAGAAGGGATTTTTGATGAAGAAGACCTTATATTTCGAACAAAGGAGTTGAATGAGTTTCTTGATAAAGCAGCGGTAGATTGTAACTTTGACAGAGATAATATTGTGGCCATTGGCTATTCAAACGGTGCCAATATTGCTGGCAGTTTATTATTTCACTATAAAGATGCATTAAAAGCTGCTATTCTTCATCACCCAATGGTACCAAGACGAGGACTAGAACTTCCTGATTTATCCGGGAAAAATGTATTTATTGCAGCCGGAACCAACGATCCAATCTGTTCACCTGAAGAATCTATAGAACTAAAGTCCTTATTGGAAAAAGCTGGAGCAAAAGTAGATATTCATTGGGAAGACAAGGGTCATCAATTAACAAATAGAGAAGTTGAAGCTGCTAGTAAGTGGTACTCAGTCTTAGATTTTAAATAATAACAGATTAAATTTAAAAACTGTAGTTAGAAGATTTAAATCTTCTAACTACAGTTTTCTATTTGATAAGTGATTCTAATTTAATCCAAATATCTGGATAGATTCTTTTTAAATTTATAATTCTAAAACTATCCTTATCCACAAAAGTCTGTAAAGTTTTTCCTCTAGCTATTGTTTTATTATCTGCTTCTCTAATTACTTCATAATTTATTATAACCTTAGCTGGAGTCAATTCTTCTATAGAAGTTTGGATGATTAATCTGTCTCGGTATTTAGCTCCTTCAATATACCTACATTGGGTTTCTACAATAGGCATCATAATACCCAAATCTTCCATATCCTTATAACTCATGCCTATATGTTTTATAAGGTCATCTCTAGCTACTTCAAAATAAACATAATAATTTGAATGATGAACAATACCCATTTGATCTGTTTCAACATATCTTACCATTATACTTGTTTTACTTTTATACATATAAAACTCACCGGCTTCCAAGATATTATTGTGTATTTTTTAAATAATAGTGCATCCCAAAGTATTTTCCAATTCTTTAAGTGCAAACTTATGGGCTTCTTCATCAAATGAGGCTACACCATCTTTATATATATTTACTTTGTAAGAAATATTTCGTGCATCAGCTGCAGTATATAGGACACAAATATTGGTACACACTCCTACTAGATATATTTCATTTACCTGATTGTCTCTTAAAAATAAATCTAAATCTGTGCCATAAAAAGCACTATATCTTCTTTTTTTAATTATTTTATCTCTTTCTAATACTTCTAATTCAGGGATTATTTTACTGCCTTCAGTATCTTTCACACAATGTGGTGGAAACATTTGGAATTCTTTGTCATCTATTTCATGATTGTCACATACATATATTATTGGATAATCTGATTCTCTAAATTCCTGAATTTTTTCTCCTACAAAAGGAATAATATCTCTTCCAGCAGATCCAGTTTCTAATGCTCCGCCTTCTTGGATAAAATCCTTAAGCATATCAATTACTATTAAAGCTTTCATTTATATCTCCTCCTAGTGTTATTATACCATGTTTAGTAAAAAAACTTAGTATAGCTTTAACTTTTCATATATAATAAGAAATAGTATAACAAGAAAATATAAAATGGAGGTCATCATGAATATAAATGAATTAGAAACTCCCGCTATGATATTGGATTTAGATATATTAAATAATAATATTAAAAAATATCATAGTAAGGCTATAGAAAACAATAAAGAAATTTGGCCCATGACTAAGACTCATAAAAGTACAGAAATAATGAAGATGCAGTTAGAAAATGGAGCAACTGGAGTTTTATGTGGTACCTTAGATGAATGTGAGGCAGCTGCTACAATAGGAGTTATAAATATTATGTATGCGTATCCTATTTCAGATGCTATAGGGATTGAACGGATAATAAATTTAGCTAGAAAGTCTAATTTTATTATTAGAATAGATGATTTAAAAACAGCTCATTTAATCCATAATAGGGCTAAGGAAGAAGGAGTAAAAATTAATTATACCCTAATAGTAGATAGTGGGTTAAATAGATTTGGAATAAATAAAGAAGATATTATAGATTTTATAGAGAATATGAAAGAATATGACCACTTAATATTTAAGGGAATTTCAACACATCCAGGTCATGTTTATGGGGTAGATACAAGAGATAAGGTTAAAGATTGTTCTAGGGATGAGGTAGAAACACTTAAATATTGTTATAAAAAACTAATAGATAAGGATTACAAGGTAGAATATATATCTACTGGTTCAACTCCCACGTATTTCCATAATACTGAAGATGAATATATTAATATATACCATCCAGGAAATTATGTGTTTAATGATGTAATTCAAATATCACTGGGTATAGCAGAAGAAAAGGATTGCGCACTTACTGTTCTTGCTTCCATAATTTCTAATCCTAGACAAGGAGTATATTTATGTGATAGTGGTAGTAAATCTTTGGGCTTAGATAAAGGAGCCCATGGTAATACGGCTATTATTGGCTATGGGAAAATTATAGATCATCCAAATACCATTTTAGAAAGCCTTTCAGAAGAAGTAGGTAAAATAACCACAAAAGACCCTAATGAGTTTAAAGTAGGTCAAAGAATAAAAATAATTCCAAATCATTCTTGTAGTGTAGCTAATATGACTGATTATTTATATGGAATAAGAGATGAAAAAGTTGAAAAGATTATTAAGGTAGATATTAGAGGTAATTCAAAATTAAAATGCTAATATACCTAAAGGCATATGATTAAAGTCACTGCTAATTGACCACTTTAATTAAAAATTCAGAATTTTTTCCCAAAATAGTGTTGACAAATCTTTAAATAGAGGTTAAGATATTTATTAATTGAAAAAACTCCATACTAATTGTATTGACGGAGAGAAAAATACTAGTGCTTTATTACAGAGAACTGACAAATGGTGAGAGTCAGGATTAAAGTGTGTATATAATAATCACTCCCGAACTGTCGAATTGAAATGAGTAATCAAAGTAAATAAGACCGGAATCTCTTTTGAGATATGCCACCGTTACATGGCTAGGGTTAAATGATATTTATCTTAGACCTGAAGAGTCAGCTGATGTGAATCAGTTGTAAACATGGGTGGTACCGCGAAATTATTCGTCCCTAGTATATTTATTTATACTAGGGATTTTTTTATGCCCTAAGCCAATAAGCACCAAATTTAAATTTATCCAAGTTAGGAGGCAGACAATGTTAAGATTATTTAATTTTATGGAAGCAAGACAAAGATTAGGATCTGTTATTTACAAGACCAAAATAATACATAGTGATATTTTTTCCTTTGAATCAAGTAATGATGTATATATAAAGCCGGAGAATCTTCAAATAACAGGTTCATTTAAAATAAGGGGAGCTTACAATAAAATGGTAAAGCTAAGTGATGAAGAAAAGCATAGAGGTGTAATAGCATCATCAGCTGGAAACCATGCCCAGGGAGTAGCATATGCTGCAGAAAAGCTTGGAATCAAGTCAGTAATAGTTATGCCAAAATATGCTCCATTAATAAAGGTAGAGGCAACTAGGAAGTATGGGGCTCAAGTAGTTCTTTATGGAGATTCTTATGATGATGCTTATAGAAAAGCATATGAACTTAGAAAAGAGAATGGTTATGTATTTGTTCACCCCTTTGATGATGAGGATGTAATTGAAGGACAAGGAAGTATAGCTTTAGAAGTTCTTGACGAGATGCCTGATGTGGATATAATCCTAGTTCCTATTGGAGGTGGTGGTCTTATTTCTGGAATAGCATCAGCTGCAAAACAGATTAATCCTAAAGTTAAAATTGTAGGGGTAGAGCCAGAAGGAGCAGCCAGTGCTCTGCTAGCAATTACCAATGGTAAAGTTATGGAAATTAAGGATTGTAATACTATAGCTGATGGTACAGCTGTTAAAAAAATTGGAAATTTAACATATGAATATATAAGTAAATATGTGGATGAGATTATTACAGTGTCAGATTATGAATTAATGGAATCTTTCTTTGTCTTAGTAGAAAAACACAAGCTTATAGTAGAAAATTCAGGAATACTAGCTGTAGCTGCAGTAAAAAAACTAAAAGAAAAGAATAAAAAAGTGGTATCAATTTTAAGTGGCGGAAATATAGATGTACTGACTATTTCATCAATGATAAATAAAGGACTTGTAGTTAGAGGAAGAGTGTTTAAATTTAATGTTTACCTTCCAGATATACCAGGACAGTTAGTAAAAGTATCCCAGATTTTAGCAGATTTAAATGCCAATGTAGTAAAACTAGATCATAATCAATTTGTCAATTTAGACAGATTTCATGATGTAGAGCTACAGGTTACTGTGGAAACAAACGGTGAAGACCATATCCAAAAGATCACAGAGAGAATGGTGGAAAGTGGATTTAATATAGTTAGGCTAAGTAGTTACTTTTAAAATAAAGGGTGGTGAAGCTTTATGGAAAGAGAAAAGATAAATGGATCAAGAATATTATTAGAATGTCTTTATAGACTAGGAATTAGAGATGTCTTCGGTTACCCAGGTGGTTCTGTAATTCCAATATATGATGAAATCTATAAATTCAAGAAAATAAAGCATTATTTTGCAAGACATGAGCAAGGAGCAGCTCATGAGGCAGATGGGTATGCAAGAGCTTCAGGAAAGATTGGAGTCTGTATTGCCACTTCAGGACCAGGAGCTACAAATATAGTTACAGGTGTTATGACTGCCCACATGGACTCAATTCCACTTTTAGCTATTACAGGCCAGGTTGGACTAAATATGCTAGGAAAGGATTCTTTTCAAGAAAGTGATATTGTAGGGATTACACTTCCTATTACTAAGAATAGTCGTCTTATTACAGATATTAGGGAATTACCTAGAATAATAAAGGAATCATATTATATAGCAACTACAGGGAGGCCAGGTCCAGTACTTATAGATATACCAAAGGATATACAGATGGAAGAAATGGACTATAAAGAGTTTGAAAAACTTTATGCCATAGATTTAGATCTTCCAGGATATGTGCCTACAATACTAGGACATCCAAAGCAAATTAAAACTGCTATTAATCTTATTAAAAAAGCAAAAAAACCATTAATAATTGCAGGTGCTGGAGTTTTAAAATCTAATTCTACAGAGGATTTAAGGGCCTTTGCTAGGAAGGCAAATATTCCTGTTACCACTACTTTATTAGGGCTTGGAGTATTTCCAAGTGATAATGACCTAAGTCTTGGTATGCTTGGTATGCATGGTACAGTTGCAGCCAATTTTGCCACAGCAGAAGCAGATGTAATAATTGCTGCAGGCATAAGATTTGATGATCGTATAGCAGGCAATCCAGAAAAGTTCTGTGCCAATGCAGAAATAATACACATAGATATTGATCCAGCAGAAATAGGAAAAAATAAGAAGATAGATGTTCCAATAGTTGGAGATTTGAAAAATGTTTTAGAAAAGTTCAATAAATCCATAGATACTCTAGAACACAGAGAATGGAATGCACAACTACAAGAATGGAAAAATGAATATCCCTTAGGTTATGGTAAAAGTATGGAAGGAAAGTTAATGCCCCAGGAGATAATGGAAGCAGTTGATAAGATTATTAAAGGAGATGCCATAGTAGCAACAGATGTAGGCCAACATCAAATGTGGGTAGCTCAATACCTAAGCTTTAATAGACCAAATACTATATTAACATCAGGTGGAGCCGGAACAATGGGCTTTGGTCTTCCAGCAGGCATAGGGGCACAAATTGCAAAACCTGATGAAAAAGTAATATGTATAGTAGGGGATGGAGGCTTCCAAATGACCTTTCAAGAGCTAATGATGGTTAAACAGTATAACTTACCCCTTAAAGTAGTAATAATAAATAATAGCTATTTAGGAATGGTAAGACAGTGGCAGGAAATGTTTCAGGAAAAAAGATACTCTTTTGTAGATTTAAGCCAGAGTCCTGATTTTAGTAAGATTGCTGAAGCCTATGGAATTGACTTTGCTAGGATTGAAACTAAGGAGGATATCCAGGAGAAAATGCTAGCATTAATGGCATCGGATAGGGCAGCAATAAATGAGTGTGTTGTGGAAAGCGAAGCCAATGTGTTTCCAATGATACCATCAGGTGCCAGCGCCTTAGATATGGTAGGCAAAAAGGGGGTCTTAGAAAGTGTATAAAACCTATGAAATGCTTATTATAGCTAAAAACACTAATGGAATAATAGCCAGAATTATGTCCTTGTTTAATAGAAGAGGATATTATGTAAAGAAGATGACAGCAGGTGCAACAAATATTCCTGACCATGCAAGGCTTACTTTGACAGTTGAAGGGGATGAAGAGATCCTAGACCAGATTCAAAAACAGGTCTATAAAATTGTGGATGTAGTAAAGGTAAAAATATTCCCTGTTGAAGGTGCTATTAAAAGAGAACTTATGCTAATTAAGGTGAAATCCAACAATGAAAACAGAGCTCAAATAATTCAAATAGCTGAAATATATAGAG
>CAYZDC010000098.1:0-6496 GCA_964477045.1 uncultured Tissierellaceae bacterium
CATTATATACATGGATATCTCCTCATTTAGAGAATTCTATTGATTTCTATAATATATCTAGTCCCATAGGTTATGACTCCAACCTAGTTGGAAATTTAGCAATGCAATCAGAGCATCAAATGATCAATGATTATCTAAATACTGGTAGAATGCTTAACGAAAAACTAAATGCTATTGTAAGAAGAGCATTTAAACGTACTGGCGATGGTGATAAGTATTCTGTAGAAGAGATAGACAATGAACTTAGGGAACTTGAAGTATTTAAAGAAGAATTAAGGGAGAGTAAGTTTGTAGAATATAGAATTAACCATATTTATCTAGATAATATTAAACTGATTGAGGAAATACTAAATAGTTTGGAAGGACCAAATAAAGAGTTATATTCTCTACGTGAAGATTATGCTGCAAATTTAAATGAAGTACAAAGTGCTATGGTAGAATTTCTGGATGGCAATAAAATAAAGTATGAAATCCAAGCAGATGGAACTATTACTTACTATATCTCTCAAGCTGTGATTAACGCAGAGAAAGAAGATCCAGTGGTGTCAGATGAAATTAATGCAGACCCATTGGAAAGTATGGAAAATATTGTAGTAGAAGAATTAACATATAAAGATATAAACTACAAATGGGAATATCCTGTAGGTGGAAAAACTTGGGAATATAAATTACAAATACCAGTAGAAACCGTAAATCATTATAAAGCTATAGATAGAAATGATGTAGATGGGTATTCATATTATGTAACCCATGAAGCAGATGATGAATATTTATCTGCATTGGCAAATGTGTTTAGAGAGACTGGTGAAAAAGAGAATTTGTCTGAATTTGAGACAATTAACTTGGCTGTTAGTTTTGTGCAAAATCTTAAATATGTTCCCGATGATATAGGAACTGGCTATGATGAGTATCCAAAATTTCCTTTGGAAACTCTTTTCGACGAAGGGGGAGATTGTGAAGATTCTTCTATATTGCTAGCGTCTTTGCTTCGTGAGCTTGGTTATGGAACGGTCTTGGTATTATTCGATGATCATATGGGTGTAGGGGCAATAGCTTCAGAACCTGCCAACTTTAAGTATGAAGGCAATGATTATCATTATATAGAAACTACAAGCCCAGGATGGGCAATAGGGCAGCTTCCACCTGAATTCAAAAGAAAACCAATAACTATTCTTCCTGTGAACAAGTAATTAAGTATAAATTGACAATAGTTGTAGTTTGTAACTTGATCCAAAATAAAACTAGGAGGTATGTAATGACTAAACAAATTATTAGTATCAATGATTTTAATTTTAGAGAAGAGGTAAATGATCCTTTTATTATTAGAATGCATCATATTGACTATTATCCAAAAGGAAATGGTAATATGGGAGTTCCTGAATCTGATTTAAAAGGTAAAAATATTGGTGATGATTTTGACTTAGAAAGTGATTTTAAAATGTATTATGGAAAGGATGTTCCTGGTTTTCCGGTCCACCCACATAGAGGATTTGAAACTGTAACCTTTGTTTTGCAAGGATTTGTAGATCATTCTGATTCTCATGGAGCATCAGGCAGATACGGTGCAGGAGATGTCCAGTGGATGACTGCAGGGCAAGGAATGCAACATGCAGAAATGTTTCCTTTAATCAATGATGATAAAGAAAATACTTTGGAACTATTTCAAATATGGTTAAACCTTCCTCCTGAAAGTAAATTTGTAGAGCCAAGCTATAAAATGTTATGGGCAGAGCATGTTCCAGTAATAAAAGAAACAGATGAAGCTGGTAATACTGCTACAATAACATTAGTTGCAGGTTCTTACAATGGTGTAAATAGTTTAAAGCCAACTCCAGATTCATGGGCAAATAATCCTGATAATCATGTTGGTATTTGGAAAATCCACCTTGAACCCAATGCTAGTTTTATTTTACCTAGCATTAGCTCTACATTAAATAGACACCTATACTTATATGAGGGTGGTTCCATTACTATAGACAATACAATAATTGAATCTCCAAGGAGTATTTTGCTAGTAGGGGATCAGGACATAAAAGTCAGGGCTAATGATGAAGAATGTTACCTACTTCTACTTGAAGGGGAGCCAATAAATGAACCAGTTGTTAATATGGGACCATTTGTTATGAATACCAAAGATGAAGTACAAGAAGCCTATAGAGATTATAGGGAGACACAGTTTGGTGGATGGCCTTATGATAGACGGGATCCAGTGAACCCTAAAGATAGTGGCAGATTTGCTAGGGATGATATAGGTTAATGATAATGTAGACTAAATTATGATTATTATAGGAGGAAGGATAATTTTATGAAGAGAAGTGATTCGTACAAGTGGTTGGTATTAGGTATTTCATTTATACTTATGCTAACCTTTGCCATATCCCTACAATCTTTACCCCCAATATTTGATAAGATCCAAATGGATATATCTTTTACTAATTCTCAAGCAGGTATGTTAATGGGTGCATATGCTATTCCAGGGATTTTTCTTCCCTTTTTAATAGCATTTTTAGCTAGTAGATATAACAAAAAGTCTATTATCCTTATTGCTTTGTTAATTTTAATCCTTGGACTAATAGCTTTTTCTACTTCAGGATCTTTTTCTACATTGCTAACCTATAGATTAGTAACTGGTATAGGAGCTACTGCTTTAGTAGTTTTAGCCCCCTTGTTAGTTACCATGTTTTTTGATAAGGAAAATATGGGGATTGCAATGGGTATCTTTAATACGGCTGTTCCCTTTGGTACTGTTATAGCAGCTAATTTATTTGGAATTTTAGGAGAAAGGATCCATTGGAGAGCCATAATCCTAGGAATAGCTGTATTTGTAGGAATAGTTTTAGCAATAAGTATGTTTAATCTTTTTATACCAGAAGAGGAAGAAGTAGAAGAATCAAGTGTATCAGCAATAGATTCTTCAGGTGGATTATTATCTAATGTAAATCTCTGGTTGCTTGCTTTAATTTGGACATTAGGAAATGGGCAACTCCTATCCTATGTTACCTTTGTTCCACAGTATTTTCAAAAAACTGGAATGACTATGCAAAGAGCTGGATTGTTAACTAGCTTTATTATGCTAGTACCAATTTTCTTAAGCCCTATTGTAGGTATTATTATAGATAAAACAGGATGGAAAAAGAGACTTTTATTAGCAGGTAGTATTATTATGGCAATTTCCTTTGTTCTAATTAGTAAGGCAACATTTGGCTTACCAATATGGGCAGTTACTTTGGGGATTGGTTTTACTCCAATTCCAATTTTTGTGTTTTCTCTATTACCTGAATTAATCAAACCCCAACAAATGGGAATGGGTTTGG
Source organism: uncultured Tissierellaceae bacterium (assembly GCA_964477045.1). Lineage (GTDB taxonomy): Bacteria > Bacillota > Clostridia > Tissierellales > Tissierellaceae > CAYZDC01. Next base: position 3,315 of record CAYZDC010000098.1, read on the forward strand.
GAATATTAACTGCTGCTTCAAACTTAGGTATTGCCCTAGGGCCTTTAGCTTTTGGTGTTTTATTAGATCAAACAGGAGGGAACTTTAATCTTGGATTTATAATTTTAGCCATAATTTCCTTAGTGACTATTTTAGCTTTAAGTGGATTAAGAACAAGCCAGTAACCAATCTTCCTGTGAATAAGGAATTAGAAAAGTTTATAGTTATGGGGTTGTGTCTGAAAATCTCTTAGTAAACATATTGATTTAATAGATTTTAGACAAGGAAATAAGAATAAATATATTGCAATAGTACACTTTAGGTTATATAATATAAGTAGGATAAGTAGGACATATAGGGAAAACAGGAGGTGTGAAGATGGAATTAGCTAAAGTTATGGCTAAAGGTCAAGTAACAATTCCAATTAATATAAGAAGAAAACTGAATCTTAAGGAAGGCGATAAGATAATATTTATTGAAAAAGATGGAAATATGATTATTGCAAATTCAGCCATGGTAGCCCTAAAAAAAATTCAATCTTCTTTTGAAGGGGAAGCGGAAAGACTAGGTTTAGAAACAGAAGAAGATATTGTGAATTTAGTTAAAGAGGTAAGAAGAGAAAGCCAAAGAGAAAAAAAAGGTACTATCAAATGAGAATAATGCTAGATACAAATATCTTAATTTCAGCCTTCGTGTTTAGGAGCAAGATTATGGATGAAGTTATTGAAATTATTTTAACTGAACATAAGCTTATCTTATCTTCATTTGTTGTAGATGAATTAAAGAGAGTTATTTCAAAGAAGTTTGAGAATAAATCTAGAGCGCTGGATGAGTTTTTAACAGCAATACCCTATGAATTAGTTTATACTCCTGAAACCATGGATGAGACTTTATTTGAAATAAGAGATAATATGGATTACCCAGTTTTATACACAGCAATAATAGAAGATGTAGATATCTTAATTACTGGAGATAAAGACTTTTTGGATGTTGAAATAGAAAAGCCAGAAATATTAACTCCGGCACAATTTACAGAAAGATATATAATCAATAAGTAAAAACATTGAATACAAAGGTTCTTCTTTTAAAATAAGAAGGACCTTTTTTAGTTGTAATATATAAATTTTATGGTTATGATTAAAACATCTGACACGACTTTTCAAATAAAAAGAGAAAAGATAGAAAGAAAGGATCCCTGCCCATGCGGTAGTGGTAAAAAATACAAAAAGTGTTGTTTAAATCCACCGAATTAGTTATTCACTAAAAGTATAGATTCCGTGTTTTATATATTTAATATTTAAATAGTGGTCCATTAATCCAACTATTCCAGTTGAATTATGGTCCACTTTTTTTCTAAGCATATTAAATTTTATATTGGGTATATCTAAAGTGGAACATATTAATTGTTTTATAATAACAAAGTAATAAAGGAGCTGAATCTATTGATATCCATTGATCCAAGCAAGAATAGTGAGCGAGATAATTATAAACTGCTAATTGGTACCATAATTCCAAGACCTATTGCTTTTGTTACCACTGAATCTGAAGGAGGAATTGTTAATGGGGCTCCATTTAGTTATTTCAATATTGTATCATCTAATCCGCCAATGGTTTCCCTTGCTATACAAAGGCCAGATAAGCAACTAAAGGATACAGCTCGAAATATTTATAATAATCATGAATTTGTTGTGCATATTGTGGATGCAGATAATGTAGCAAAAATAAATAAAACTGCTGCTTCGTTATCTCCAAAAGAAAGTGAAGTTGAATTAGCTAATTTAACACTTATAGCAAGTGAAGATATATCTGTACCAGGGGTAAAGGAAGCAAAAGTACGCATGGAATGCAGGCTTGTAAAAGCAATTCCACTAGGTGGTAATGGACCTGGTAGTGATTTGTTTATTGGTCAAGTGGTTCGTTTTCATATAGATGAAGAAATTTATAAGGATGGGAGAACTGATCCTAGAGCTCTAAATGCTGTTAGCCGTTTAGCTGGATCTAGTTATGCAGAAATTGGAAAGATTTTTTCCATTGATAGACCAAAGTAAAGATTAAAATAATAGATTTAAAATTGTATGTAAATATAACTTATAATAATATGATTAGGAGTGAAACAAATGAAGAAAAAAACAAAGGGGATTCACCATATAACATCAATTGTAGGTCATCCACAAGAAAACGTTGATTTTTATGCAGGGGTACTTGGCCTGCGTTTAGTTAAAAAGACTATAAACTTTGATGATCCAGGGACCTATCACCTATATTTCGGAGATGAAGGTGGGAAACCAGGAACAATCATTACATTTTTCCCCTGGGCTAATGCACGTCAAGGGAAAATTGGTCATGGGCAAGTAGGAGTTACTTCCTATGTGGTGCCTCTTGGGGCAATGGAATTTTGGGAGAAAAGATTGGAAAAGTTTAAAGTACCATTCAAAAAAGTGAAGCGTTTTGGAGAAGAGTACTTGGAATTTAAAGATCCTCATGGATTAGGATTGGAGATAGTTGCAAGAGAAGATGGAGAATTGAATACCAGAAGTTTTGGAGATGTTAGACCTGAGGTAGCTATAAAAGGCTTTGGAGGGGTAACACTTTTATCAAAAGACCCAGAAAAAACTGCAGAAGTCTTAGTAAAAGTAATGGGATTAGAAGAAGTGGGAAAAGAAGGAGATTTAATACGATTCCGTTCTTCCAGTGATATTGGAAACATAATAGACTTAAAATCAACAAGTGGTGGAAGTGGACAAATGGGTGTGGGTACTGTTCATCATATTGCTTGGAGAGCTAATGATGATGAAGATCTCCTAGACTGGAAAAACTATGTTGAAGGTTTTGATTATGGAGTCAGCCCAGTTCGAGACAGAAACTATTTTAATGCCATTTATTTTAAAGAAGGTGGAGATATACTATTTGAAATTTCAACGGATCCTCCAGGATTTGCTCATGATGAATCCCAAGAAACCATGGGAGAAAAGTTAATGCTACCTGAGCAATATGAAAGCCGAAGGGCAAATATTGAACAAACACTACAGCCATTTGAAGTTAGAATATTAGACTAACTTTGCGAATTGGTGTAGGAGAAGGAGGAAATTAATGAAACATATATATAAAAAAGGAAAAGATCTTAATAGGCCAACTTTACTTTTGCTTCATGGAACTGGGGGAGATGAGCGAGACTTGTTACCCCTTGCAGAAAGGGTAGACCC
>CAYZDC010000099.1:0-6317 GCA_964477045.1 uncultured Tissierellaceae bacterium
TGTATATCTTACGAGATAGCTAGACTAATGGGCCAAGGCCTTAAGCCTGGAGATGCAGCAGAAAGAGCTGTTAATAGTTTAAATAACAAGCTTATAAAAAGAAGGGGTCATGCTGGAGACATATCTGTAGTATGTATGAACAACAAAGGTGAATGGGGAGTGGGGACAAATTATGTAAAGGCAACCCAAGAATGGATAGATACACACAGGGAAGAATAATTTTAATAGAGGTGAATTAAAGATGATTAATCAACCAAATTTAAATACAGAAAGGTTGACCCTAAGACCTTTTAAATTGTCAGATGCTAAGCAAGTGCAAATCCTAGCGGGAGAAATGAAAATTGCAGAAACAACATTAAATATACCCCATCCCTATGAAAATGGAATGGCTGAAGCTTGGATTGGAACCCACCGAGAAGGTTTAAAGCAAGAAAAAGAAGTAACCTATGCTATTGTAAATGCAACAACAAATCAGCTTATGGGTGCCATAAGCCTTATGGGGATAAATCCAACTCATAAAAAGGCTGAATTAGGGTATTGGATTGGAGTACCCTATTGGGGCAAGGGTTATTGTACAGAGGCATCTAAAGCACTTATCCATTATGGTTTTAATAGATTAAATTTGAATAAAATATATGCTAAAGCTTTAGTAACAAATATAGCTTCTTGGACAGTCATGGAGAAAGTAGGAATGTCTCATGAAGGAACTCTTAGGCAGGATATGATTAAAGAAGGGGTAGCTTATGATTTCAAAACCTATGGAATACTAAAAGATGAATATATAAATTCCTAGAGACCATTTCCTTGTTCTCTTTTTTTTGACCTTATTTTATAATAGGGTATACTTATATATAAGAGCAACTTACAGATAAGTTTAAGAAAGGAGCAAGATATGTCTATAGAAAAGTTAAAATCAATAATCCATAAGAGTAATAATATAGTTTTCTTCGGAGGTGCAGGTGTGTCTACAGAAAGTAATATACCTGATTTTAGGTCTAGTACAGGACTATACTCTACTAGCAACAACAAACAATATTCTCCTGAATACATGTTAAGCTATGGATTTTTCAAAAACCATACAGATGAATTTTACCAATTTTATAAAACTAAGATGATTTATAAAGATGCAAAACCAAATGCAGCACACTTAGCCCTAGCTGAGCTAGAAGCCAGAGGCAAGGTAAAAGCAGTAATTACACAAAATATAGATGGTCTCCATCAAATGGCAGGTTCTAAGAATGTTCTTGAGTTACATGGATCTGTTCTTAGAAACTATTGTACTAAATGTCATAAGTATTTTGACTTAGATTATGTACTCCAGGCTGAATCCACACCATTATGCGATGAATGTAATGGAATTGTAAAACCAGATGTAGTCTTATATGAAGAAGGCTTAGATAATGATGTAGTTAATAGTGCATTAAATTATATTCAAAATGCAGATGTACTTATTATAGGAGGCACATCCCTAAGTGTATATCCTGCTGCTAGTTTAGTAGAATATTATAGAGGAGACAAGCTAATACTAATTAACAAGTCTTCAACTCATTTTGATAGTAGAGCCTTGCTACAATTCAATGATAGTATAGGAGAAGTCTTGGGAAGTGTTTTATAATATTTAAAGAATTTTAATTTAAATATTTCTGAAATATGTTATAATAGTCCTTGTGTTATTAGATTTAATTGAGGTGGTTATATGGGATTTGCTTTTGATATGTTTAGTTTTGTAAGTATTTTTATTCCAATAATTTTCCTACTGGTTTTTGGAATAATTATTGTGACCATTATAAAAGGTATAAGTGAATGGAGTTCTAATAATAAAGAACCTGTATTAACTGTGGTTTGTAAAGTAGTAGCTAAAAGAACAAATCTAACTAGACACAACCATAACCATAATAACCACATAAGCTCTCATAATAGTACTACATATTATGCAACTTTTGAAGTGGAAAGTGGAGACAGGTTAGAATTCACAGTCTCAGGCAAAGAATATGGTATGTTGGTTGAAGGGGATATAGGAAAATTAGTTTTTCAAGGGACCAGATATCATAATTTTGAAAGAGTATAAAATTAAAATTAATAAGAGATACTTCACATTTTAAATAATGGGATGTGTTTGAGAAAGGGGAAGCATCATGTTATTTAAGACTAATTACAATAAGAAAAGCAGCTTTTTAAAAGAGCTCTCGGAATGGTTTTTAACAATAATAATCACAGTATTAGTAGCATTATTTATTACTTCGAATATTATAAGCACAACTCAAATTAAAGAACAATCTATGGAACCTTCTTTTAAGGAAAATGACAAGCTAATCATCTATAAATTAGGATATAATTTTAAGGGCCCTAAAAGAGGAGATGTTATTATCTTAAATAAGAATATTACAGAAAAAGGTATTTTTATTAATATGATAAATGAAGGCAAGGATATAATAGCAAATATTAAATATAGGTTTACAGGTATTATAGAAAAAAACAATCTAATTAAAAGAGTTATAGCTATTCCGGGAGATAAAGTAGACATTAGAGATGGTCTTGTATATGTAAATGGTGAAGTTGAAAGTGGCTATGAGTTTCAGGGAATGACTTATGAGAATTCGGATTTGATTTATCCCTATGAAATACCTAATGACAGTGTATTTGTATTAGGAGATAACAGAGAAAATAGTTTGGATAGTAGAATACTAGGAGTAGTAGATTATCCCCAAATAAAAGGTAAAGCTGTATTAAGATTTTGGCCTTTTGATAGAATAGGTAAAATAAATTAAGGATACTTATGGTCTTTATATTTTAAGGAGAATTAAATGAGATTAACGAGAGAGTTTTTTACTAGAAATACTGTTTTAGTTGCAAGGGAATTACTAGGTAAAACTTTAGTCTATAAAGGTGAGAATCAAATATATAAAGGTAAAATAGTAGAAGTAGAAGCATATATAAATGAAAATGATGATGCTGCTCATTTTTCTAAAGGTCTAACAGATAGAACTAGAGTTGTAGGAGAAGAAGGCGGACATATTTATATGTATACAATTTATGGAATCTATGAATGTTTTAATGTGATAGCTGAGAAAAAAGGTGTTCATGGTGGAGTTCTTATTAGAGCAGTAGAGCCAATTGAAGGTATAGAAAAAATGTACCAAAATAGGTTTAAGAAACCATTTCACAACCCGCCAAAAAGAGAATTAATAAACATCTCCAATGGGCCAGCAAAATTTGTTATGGCTTATGGTATTAATAAAGCAGATTTTTACGGAAGAGACCTGGTTAAAGACCCAGAAATTTGGATAGAGGATAATATAAAAATTCCTCAGGAACAAATTGTTAGCTCTCCACGAATTAATGTGGATTATGCAAAGGCTAAAGACTATTTACTTAGATTTAATATAAAAGATAATCCCTATGTTTCAAAAAGAACAAAAATCAATAAAAAGTAAAGTAGTGGATATCCACTACTTTTTTGTTATAATGATAGAGAGAGTTAGAATCCTGAACTTTAAGTAAAATTGTATATAAAAAATGGAGTGTGATTATATGAAAGTTAATTGGAATACAAAGTATACAACAATATCGGTTTATGGGTTTATAGTAATAGCTTTAAGTATTATCTTTTACTCAATATTATCTGAAGTAAATTTATTTAAAATACAATTGAGACAGTATACTAGTGCACTCCAACCAATAGTAATAGGATTTGCTATGGCCTATTTGTTTAATTTTATTTTGGAATTTATAGAAAAATATATTTTAAATTTCAAATTATTAAACAAGATGAAAGGTAAATTCAAAAGAATTATAGGTCTTTTATTAACTTATACTGTAATATTTTTACTGCTGTACTTGTTTTTAAATTTTATATTTCCACAATTAGTTTCTTCAATATCAGGTTTGGTTAATAATATGGATACATATGTTACTAATATAAGCAATTTTGTAGAAGATATTAATGATAAATATTATATAAATGAAGAATATTATGAAATTATAGTGACTAAATGGAACGAATTTATAAATAATATTGTAAAGTTTGCTACAAATCTCTTGCCTATACTTGGAAATATACTAAAAGGAATATTTTCAAGTGTCTGGAATATTGTTTTAGGTGTAGTTGTATCTACTTACCTATTAATCGATAAAGAAAGATTTATAGGTCTAGGTAAGAAAGTGACTATCTCCATATTTAGTGAAAAAGCTTCCAAAAGAATTATTCAACTAACAAGAAGAGCAGACAATATATTTGGTAGGTTTTTAAGTGGTAAGATACTAGATTCATTTATTATTGGAATATTAACTTTTGTAATTTTAAGAATTACTAAGATGCCATATACCACTTTAGTAAGTTTTATAATTGGGGTTACAAATATAATTCCATTCTTTGGGCCATTTATAGGTGCGATTCCTGGATTTTTTATAATTTTATTTGTTAGTCCTATAAAGGCGCTTTGGTTTTTGCTTATTATAGTAATTATTCAACAAATTGATGGAAATATAATAGGTCCTAAGATATTAGGTGATTCCTTAGGAATATCTGCATTTTGGATACTCTTTTCACTTTTAGTTGCAGGTAAATTATTTGGTTTTATTGGACTTATTATAGGAGTACCATTGTTTGTATTTATTTATTCTATAATCAAAGATGTGGTAGAGGAGAGGTTGAAAAATAAAGGGCTTCCAGTTGAAACAGAGGAGTATTTGTAATAACTAGACAGAGGTGACTTATGAATTATTTTGTTTATGGAGAAAAAGAAATTGAATATCTAAAAAAGAAAGATAAAAAATTAGGAGCAGCAATAGACCAGATTGGAATGATTAAAAGAGATGTTTTACTAGAACCTTTTAAATCTATTATAAGTAGTGTTGTAGGGCAACAAATCTCTAATAAGGCTGCTGATACAGTTAATGCAAGGCTGTTAAACCTTCTAGGAGAAATAAATCCGCAAAATATTATGAATGCTAGTATAGAAGATATACAAAAGTGTGGAATGTCTAATAGAAAGGTTGAATATATTAAAGGAATTGCAGAAGCTGCTATTAATAAAACCATAGATTTTGATAACTTATATAAATTATCAGATGAGGAAATCATTAAACAGCTTACATCATTGTATGGAGTAGGGGTTTGGACTGCTGAAATGCTTTTAATATTTTCTCTAGGAAGAATGGATGTCCTAAGTTTTAAAGATTTGGCAATAATAAGAGGAATGAAAAGATTATATAACTTAGAAAAAGTAACTAAGGAAGATTTTGAAAAATATAGAAAGAGATATTCACCCTATGGTTCAGTAGCTTCATTATATTTATGGGAATTATCCATATAGGCTTTATTAAGCTAGAAATCTACTGGACCTAGGGCTTCGTTAAAAAAATACTATGATAATTATTATGTTCATGTTATAATCAATACTATATTACAATATTTAGCTAATTAAAATTAATTAGTTTTATAGAGCTACAAATAAATATGCTAGTTGGGGGGAAAAGTTTAATGAAAACATATCAAACGGACAAAATCAGGAATGTGGCATTGATAGGACACGGTGGTAGTGGAAAGACAACTTTAACTGAAGCATTACTCTTTGCAACAGGCGTAACAAACAGACAAGGTAGAGTAGAAGACGGGAATACGGTTTCAGACTTTGATAAAGAAGAAATCAACCGCAAGGTTTCCATAGGAACAACTGTAATACCTGTAGAATGGGATGATATGAAAATTAATATTATCGATACTCCAGGGTATTTTGATTTCGTGGGAGAAACATATGGAGCGTTAAGAGCAAGTGAAGGAGCAATCTTAGTAGTAGATGCATCATCAGGTATAGAAGTAGGAACAGAAAAAGCTTGGAAATTATTAGAAAAACACAAAAGACCAAGATTTATATTTTTAAACAAAATGGATAAGGAAAATATTAATTTTGAAAAGTTAATAGGAGAATTAAAAGAAGCTTTTGGAGACAAAGTATTCCCATTTGCATTACCAATAGGGGAAGCAGAGAAATTCAAAGGTTTTGTAAATGTAAGAGATGAAGTAGCATATAGATATGATGGAAAAGTAAGATCTGAAATTCCACTATACGAAGAAGAAAAAATTTCAATTATAGATATAAGAGAAAGTATGATGGAAAAAGTTGCAGAAACTGACGATGTACTGTTAGAAAAGTATTTTAGTGGAGAAGCCTTTACAACTGAAGAAATTGCAACAGGTCTTAGGACAGCTGTTGGCAATGGAGAAATTGTTCCTGTTTTCATTGGCTCTGCAGAAAAGACCATAGGTATGGATTATTTATTAAGTGTTATAGCTAGATATATTCCATCACCAGCAG
>CAYZDC010000100.1:0-6256 GCA_964477045.1 uncultured Tissierellaceae bacterium
TTCTTCACTTTTATAAATTTGTAAGTACCCTAGTCTTCCTATTAAAAGAACCACTAAAATTATCACTATTATTAGTACTAGTTTTAGTCTAGTTTTAGAAGATTTACTAGGTTTAATCAAATTTAAAACCTCCTAAAATGCAAATGTAAATAAGTTTAGCATTTTCTTAATTTGAGCAGCTATACTAAATTCCTCTGCTGGATTTACAATACTATCATTTAAGGATAGATAAACTATTTGTCCTTCTTCTGGATAGACCATACCTAATTTATTAACAGCATCCTCTGATATAGTCATAGATGACTTAACATTTTCTAAGTCACCAATTAAATTCAATTTTTCTTTTTCTAAATTTCCTTTAAGTGTTTCTAATTTAGTAAGCTGGAGCCTAGTACTAGTTAGTTGTGCATATCTAGATAATATAAAAAGACAAGTAACTAAAACAATAATTGCTGTTATAATAAATAGTATTTTAATAATTGCATTTAAATTTTCTTTCTTTTTTCTAACTTGTTTTTTTATAGGTTGTTTAACTGGTATGTTTTCAACTGGGTAATTTAGTTCCGCTCTTGCTAACACTGTATTTTCCCCCTTTATCTACTAGAAGTTCATATTTTCTCAGCTATTCTAAGTTTTGAAGATCGAGATCTTGGGTTTTCTGATATTTCTTTTTCAGTTGGAATTATAGGTTTTCTTGTGATTATTTTAATTTCTCTCTTCTTTTCACAAACACATTGAGGTAACTCTGGTGGACATATACAATCTTTATATAATTCTCTAAAATGTTCTTTAACTATTCTATCTTCCAATGAGTGGAAGGTAATTATTAATAGTCTTCCTCCTGGATTTAAAAGCCCTACCATTTTTTCTATAGAATTTTTTAATACTTCTAACTCTCTATTAACTTCTATTCGTATAGCTTGAAAAGTCTTTTTAGCTGGATGATGGCCTTCCATCCTTACAGCTTTAGGTATTGCTTTTTTTATAGCTGTTACTAGTTCAAAAGTTGTATCTATAGGCTTTTCACTTCTTTCAAGTACAATGAATTCCGCAATTCTCTTTGCCCATCTATCTTCACCATAGTCGAATATTATTTGTTCTAATTCCCTTTCACTATAGTTATTTACAACATCCCAGGCACTTATACCTGAAGTTCTATCCATTCTCATATCCAAAGGTGCATCCTTATTATAAGAAAATCCTCTGGATTCTTCATCTAGTTGGTGGGATGATACTCCAATATCTAATAGAATTCCATCAACCTTTGGGATACCTAAATCCATTAATACTTTATCAATATTTTCATAATTGTCGTGAACTAAAATCACGTTTTTACTATAGGGTGCTAGAACCTGCTCTGATTTTTTAAGTGCATTTAAATCTTGGTCAATACCGATTAACTTTCCTCTTGTAAGCCTTTTAGCTATTTCTGAGGAATGTCCAGCACCTCCAAGGGTTCCATCAACATATATTCCATCTTCTTTTATATTTAAATTTTTAATTATCTCTTTTAGTAGTACAGGTGTGTGTTCAAAGTCCATAAAATCTCCTCCGTTTATATTCCCAACTCAGCCATGGCTTCTGCTATAGTTTCATAGGATAGGTTATCCTCGTCAATATAGTTTTCCCACTGGTCCTTGCTCCAAATTTCTATTCGAGTTGAAACCCCAATAATTACAGCTTCTTTATCTAGTTTAGAATGATCTCTTAAATTAGCGGGAATTAACACTCTACCTTGCTTATCTAAGGTTGATTCTGAAGCTCCAGAGAAGAAAAATCTCACAAATGCTCTTGCGTCTTTATTTGTAAGTGGTAGGGTTTTTAGCTTTTCTTCTAATATATGCCATTCATCTTTAGGATATACAAAAAGGCAATTGTCTAGCCCCTTAGTCATTACAAACTCTACGCCTAAGTCAGCTCTAAATTTTGATGGAATTATTATTCTACCCTTTTCATCTAATGAATGTTGGTGTTCACCAATAAACATCAGTATCCCCACCTTTTAAAAGAAAATTAACCACTTTGCTCCACTTCACTCCACATTATATATATTCTACACTACTTCCTTAAATCCTTCCACATATATTATGTATTTCTCCTACATTTTAGGACTTAAGTCCTATTTGCTGTAAAATTTATAGAAAACCCCTATAAAAGTACAAAAAAAAAGAAAACCAGAGGATTTATTCTCTGATTTCCCATTGCTTTCTTCTTTTATAAAATAAATAGGACCCAACAATAATTATTGCTAAGCTTATAAGTTGTGCTACCCTTATTGGTCCCCACATTAAACTGTCTGTCCTTAGTCCTTCAATAAATAATCTGGCTACTGAATATAAGACTAAATATAGGATAAAAACTTCTCCATTTTCTTTGGCCTTATTCTTATTGAACCATAACAAGAAGAAAAATACCATTAAGTTCCAAATAGACTCATAAAGAAATGTTGGATGCACTTTTACTCCATTTACAAGTATTCCCCAAGGTAGATCTGTAGGACCTCCATGGGCTTCCTGATTAGCAAAGTTGCCCCATCTACCAATTGCTTGACCTAATATCAAACTAGGTGCTGCAATATCAGCTAGAATCCAAGGATTTTGCTTTTTAAATTTTGAAAATATTATTAAAGCTATTACTGCCCCTATTATTACTCCATGTATTGCAAGACCGCCAGCTCTAATATTAAATGCCTCAATAGGGTTGTCTCTATAAAGGTCCCAGCTAAATATAACATAGTATATTCTAGCTCCTATTATTGCTGCAGGTATGGCATATAGCAATAAATCAATAAATGTTTCTTCTTCTAAACCTTTTCTCTTGGTCTCCTTTAGTGCTAGCATAGTACCAATAATAACTGCGGATGCAATTAGTAGTCCGTACCATCTAATAGGAATACCAAATAAATGAAAAGCTATTGGATCCATTACTAGACCACCTCCAATTCAAATTAATTGTTTTAGTATAACATAAGATTACCCATTTATCTATGATTCTATTGGTTTGATCATAGATAATACTACATTTTCTTTTGTGAAATGTTCTTTAAATCTTCTAATTAATTCCTGTAATTCAATGGTTTCAATCATAGCTAAATAATCCAGCAAATTAAAATCGTCAAAATATAGGTCTACAAAATTGTTGGCAATAAATTCTATGGAATTAAAGCCCATTATAAAATTGCCTAGATTTTTACTTTTTATTCTGTTAAAATCTTCTTGTTTCAATATTTCATCTATGGGTCTAGTGATTAGTTTCATAATTTTTTCAAATACCTTTTCTGGATCTGTAGACTGGCCAGCTACTATTGAATGACCATAATTTTCTTTTCCTGTATAATATGAGCCAAAATTACTATCTATTAGGCCCTCTTCATAAAGCTCATTATAAAACACAGAACTTTGTCCAAATAACATTTCTAAGATAAAGTTTGTTATACTAGCTTTTTTAACCTGCTCTTCTCCAGTGAATCCTAAATCATAGTCCTTAAATCCAATGTAGAATAGTGGTACAGCAGTTTCCATATGCTCCACAATAAGGGGTTTATTTATAGTTTTTGGCTCTATAGGGAATTTTCTTTGGATTTCACCTATTAAGCCCATATTTGGTCTTTCTATATTATTTACTGTTTCCATAATTTCTTCAAAGGATAAATCTCCTATTACAAATAAAACCATATTAGATGGATTGTAAAAAGTATTATAGCAAGTGGTTAATAGATCTTTGTCAACTGTTGCAATGGTCTCTACTGTTCCTGCTATATCAATTTTAACTGGGTGATTTATATACATAGCCTCCAAAGCATTAAAAAACACTTTCCAATTAGGATTATCTTCATACATTGAAATTTCTTGACCAATTATCCCTTTTTCTTTTTCCACATTCTCATGGGTTAAATGTGGATTTTGTACAAATCGAACTAATAATTCTAAGTTTTTATAAAAATTATCTGTACAATTAAAGAGGTAAGAGGTTTGGTTAAAGTTGGTAAAAGCATTGACATTTGCTCCTAATTTAGAAAAACTATCAAATATACTTTCATCTGGTTCTTCAAATAGCTTGTGCTCTAAAAAATGTGCAATTCCTTCAGGTACTGTTATTTCCTCTTCAGATCCTAAGGGTACAAAAGTATTGTCAATAGAACCATAATTAGTTGAAAAGATGGCGTACTGCTTAGTATATCCTACTTTAGGTATAAAAAAGACTTTTAGTCCTCCTTTAGTTTGACCAACTACCAACTTTTCTTTAATATTATCATTAGTGTATTCTCCGATTTTCATATTCCACCTCTATTTCATTTTATTTTTCATAAAGTAAATAGTATCTGGTACAATTTTTTCACTAGCTTCCATTATTTCTTCTTTGGTTACTGCTTCAAAATCTTGGATAACTTTTTCTAAAGTTCTATTATCAGAGGATAAACTTTGGCTGAAAAAGAATTCTGAAATTAAAAATATATTATCCTTTATTGATTCAGTAGATGTTCTTATGGATTTTTTAGAAACTTCCATATCAGCTTCAGTGAAATTACCGGCTTTCATATCTGCAATCTGTTTTCGAATTATTTCAATTGTTTTTTGAAAGTTCTCAAACTCTATACCAGAATCTATTAGCATAATTGAATTATACTTATAAACTTTTGTCCCTATATAATATGCTAAACTAGCTTCTTCTCTTACATGTTTAAATAACTTGGAGTTAGGACCTCCTCCTAATATGTCACTGGCTACTATAAGCCCATTGTAAAGTTTGTCATCATAAGGAATTCCTGCTCTATAGCCAATTACTAACTTTCCTTGATTTATATCAAAGTCTTCATTTATCATTTTTTTAGTTTGAACTGACTGGATAATTTTACTTCTAGGAATTTGAACTATTTCCTGTCTTTCAATTGCAATACTGGTTTTCAAATATTCTATAAATTCTTCATCGTAATTTCCTACATAAAATACTTCGATAGGACTAGTATCTAGTAAGGTTTTATATTGTTCATAAAGATTTTCTTCATTAATCTCATCTAAATCTTCTATATAACCTAAAGTAGATATGCTGAATTTTTCTTTTTTACACATTTCTTCAATACATCTTTCTATTGCATAAGATCTTTTATCATTTATTTTGCTTTGTATTCTTCGTCTTAGTACTTCTTTTTCTCCTGCTACATATTCAGCTTTAAAACGGCCTTGAACTTTTAATGGTTCATAAATAATGGATTTCAACATTTCTATGGTTTGAAAGTTATAGTCCTCATGACCTAAATAATCTCCATTTGCCCATTCCATAGTAAATCTTAATACTTGTCGATCTCCTCTTTTATTAATGGATACACTTAGGTTAGAACCATATAGTTCTTCTAATTTCTTTTGTATTTCCAAACTATTAGGAAAATCTTTTGTTCCTCGCTTTAATACTAAGGGAATTAAAGCATTTTTTGTAACTTCATCTCTATTTAAAGGCCTAATAAAGTACCAACTTAACAAGCTCGATTTAAATTTGTCTGTTTTTATAGCATTTAAATAAATCTTATTGCCTAATTTTATTCGCTCTCTTTTTAACTCCATATTGTCCCTCCTAAAAAAACATATAGTCTTACTATACCCTTAAAAGTCATAATTACTTATAATTAGACTCCTATTTACTTAAATAAAAAAAAGGCCTAAGCCTTTTTTTATTCTTTAGCTATTTTTATACCTGAACTGGTTCCAAGTCTAGTGGCACCGGCCTGAATCATTGCTTCAGCGGTTTCTTTGTCCCTTACCCCACCAGAAGCCTTGATTTCCATATTGTCTCCTACAACTGACTTCATTAGCTTTACATCTTCTATAGTTGCTCCACCTGTGCTAAAGCCTGTGGAGGTCTTTACAAAATCTGCCCCTGCATCCAAAGCCAATTGACAAACTTTTTTCTTTTCATCATCAGTTAAAAGACTAGTTTCAATAATGACCTTAACTAGTGCTTTACCCCTGGCTGCTTTTACTACAGCTTCAATATCATTTTTAACTAAATCATCATTCTTATCCTTAAGTGCACCTACATTAATTACCATATCTACTTCATCCGCACCTTTTTCAATAGCATTTGTAGTTTCAAAAGCCTTGGTTTCACTGCTATTGGCCCCTAAAGGAAAGCCTATAACTGTAGCTACTTTTACTCCACTATCTTTTAATAATTCCTTACAATATTCTATATGAGTTGGGTTTACACATACTGCTGCAAACTTATATTCTCTAGCTTCTTCACAAAGAGATTTTACCATTTC
>CAYZDC010000101.1:0-6252 GCA_964477045.1 uncultured Tissierellaceae bacterium
ACGGTGGAGATGTTTACGAATTTTTGTGGGACAAAAGTACGCACGTCTCAACGTGGCTTGTCTGAGGAAACATATCCACTGGTTGAATCTCCTTCACCTTATATCCATTTTTTACCAGATATCTTAAATCTCTTTCTTGTGTAATAGGGTTACAGGATACATAAACTACTTTCTCTGGAGATAGTTTTACTAGTGAGGATAAAAATTTTTCATCGCTTCCTGATCTGGGTGGATCCATTATTACCAGGTCTATCTTTTTATTTTCATTTGCTGCCTTTAGTATAAAGTCCCCTGCATCTTCATTATAGAAATATGTATTTTTTATATTATTATTTCTAGCATTTTTAATAGCATCTTTTACTGCATCCTTATTTAACTCTACTCCTATTACATTTTTAACTTTATGACTAAGGATAAGTCCTATAGTTCCAATTCCACAATATGCATCTATAACAGTTTCATCACCTTTTAATCCTGCCATTTCAATGGCTTTGTTATACAATACTTCTGTTTGTATTGGGTTGACTTGGTAAAAGGATTTGGCTGATATTTGAAATCTTACTCCACATAGTACATCTTCTATGTATCCTCTCCCATATAATGTAACTTCCTCATTTCCTAATATCATAGAAGTTTTCCGATTATTAACATTTAATATTATGGTAGATATTTCCGGATGTATTTTTCTTAGAGCTTTAATATAATTATTTTTCCCTGGAAATACTTTTGTAGAGGTTACTAATACTACCATAATCTGACCGGTTGCGAATCCTTTTTTTATTAATACATGCCTTAGAAATCCTTGTCCTGTATCCTCATCATATGGTCTCATTTTAAAGGATTTCATTAAACCTTTAATAGACTGTGTTATTTCATCTGCATTACTATCTTGAATAATACATTTATCAATATTAATAACATCATGGGTGTTTTCTTTATAAAATCCAGATATTACTTGTCTGCTTTTGGTTAAAGCAAAAGTAGAATGAATTTTATTTCTGTAAAAATATGGATCCTTCATAGATAATATTCTATTTACTTTTCCATAAGGATTCATTAATTGTTCTACCTGTGATTGTTTGAATTTGTCTTGAGCCACATTTGTCATATGTTGAAGTTGGCAGCCTCCACACTTTCCATAGTATTCACAGGGAGCTTTTACTCTTTCACTAGATGGATTAATTATTTGAACCAATCTAAGTGATTTCTTATTTCTATTTTCTACTTCTTCTATAATAGCTAGTTCATTTTCTAATAGATAGGGTATGTATTCTAGCCTTCCATTTATTTCTACGATACCCTTTCCTTCTTCATTTAGCCCTAAACATTTTAATTTAAATCTTACTTTTTTCATTTAATCTTCCTTTACACTTTCAAAATAATCCAATAGTTCTGATTTTTGAACTCTATTTACTCCACTATGCTTTATATCTGGAAGTTCATTTATATCTTCTCCATATTCTCTCTTGACTATTTCTAAAACTCTTGACCTGCAAAACTCTCCTTGACACCATCCCATAGTGGCTCTAGTTCTTCTCTTTATGGCATCTATTGTTTTAAGTTTTATCCCCCTATGAAGGGCGTCTACAATTTCAGCTTCTGTAACTTGCTCACAACGACATACTATCCTACCTTCAGCACCTAAAGGTAATTCTATTTTATCTTTTACTTGAATAAATGGTTTTAGTGGTTTCTTACTTATTATAGGTTTTCTTAAAGGATTAAAATCTGGATTATTTTGTAAATTTAGTCCAGCTTCTTTTAAAATATCCCGAACCATTTCAGCAATTGCAGGTGAAGCTGTAAGTCCTGGAGATTGTATACCAGCTACATTTATAAATCCCTTCACTTGAGTTTCTTCTATTATAAAGTCATCTGTGGAGCTTTTAGCTCTTATCCCTGTAAAGCTTCTAATAAATTGTTTGGGATTTATATCACTATATATAGATTTAGCACTATTATATATATGGGAAATTCTATCTAAATGAGTAGATGTATCTTCTCTAGTACTTTCTTCGTTTGAGTCTGGACCTATTAAAAGATTTCCGTAATAAGTAGAAGTTATTAAAACTCCTTTTCCATTATTTTGGGGAAGTTGAAATATAACTGAATTTACATCTTCACCTGTACCTCTAGTAAAAAGTAGATATTCTCCGCTTCTAGGTAAAATTTCAAAATTATTTACACCTAGCATTTGAGATATTTTATCAGAATATACTCCGGCAGCATTTACTATGTACTTGGAATAAAATTCACCTTTATTTGTAACTACTCTAAATTTAGATTCTAATTTTTCAATAGAAATGACTTTATTTTCTAATTTTAATTCTGCTCCATTTTCTATTGCATTTTCAGCCATTGCTATTGCCATTTCGTATGGAGAACAAACTCCAGCACCTTTGCAATACAGTGCCCATTTCAAATCATGGCTCAATTTAGGTTCCATTTCTCTTATTTCTTCTGAGTCTACAATACTTAAATCCTCTAATCCATTTTTTATACCATTTTTCAGTAGATGTTCTAAGGGCTCTTTATCATCTTCTTTTGTCACTACCAAGGAACCTGTTTCTTTAAATCCAAAATTTAATTCTTCATTTAATTTTTCAAATTGTACCCTACCCTTATAACATAATCTTCCCTTTAATAGAGAGTGATCCTCAGCATAACCTCCATGAACTATAGCACTATTTGCTTTAGTTGATCCCATAGATATATCTGCTTCTTTTTCTAGAATTAATAGACTTGTATTATATTTAGATAATTCCCGTGCTATACTAGTACCTATAATTCCTGCACCTATTATAATTACATCATAAACATTGTTTAGCTCCATATTACTCTACCCCTTTTGTCATGGATATTTATTAAGTAATGGAGATAGTTGGACTATCTCCATTACTTTTATTTATTTGTTTGTTTTTAAAAATTCATCCAAAGCTTCAACAGATTCCTTAGTAGTGGCCCAAGATGTTACAAACCTTACTGCAGAATTTTCTTCATCCATTTTTTCTTGAAACTCATATACAAATTGTTCTTCCATTTTTTTCAATAATGCATTTGGGAATATAGGAAATACTTGATTAGTATATGGTTTGGCATAAAATTTATATCCATTTTCTAAAATGATTTCTGATAACCTTTCTGCCATTTTATTAGCATGTTTTGCAAGTTGAAAGAACAGGTCATCTTGAAATAGTGCTTCAAATTGCATGCCAACAACAAATCCTTTGGCCATCATTGCTCCTCGCTGTTTTATCAAAAAACGAAAATCTTCTTTTAATTCTTCTCTAAGAATAATTAACGCTTCTCCAAGCATTGCTCCATTTTTAGTACCACCAATATAGAATACATCTACTAAATTTGCTATATCTTTTATATCTAAATCATTGGATTTGCAAGTTAATGCAGATCCAATTCTTGCCCCATCTAGGAATAATAATAGATTGTTTTCTTTACAAGTTTTACTTATAGCAGTTAACTCTGCCTTAGTATATATTGTTCCAAGTTCTGTTGAATTTGATATATACACCATTTTTGGTTGAACCATATGTTCATCATTGTGGAAATTTATCACATTTATTATATCTTCAGAGTTTAGCTTTCCTTCTCTATTGGGAACAGTAACAACTTTGTGACCAGTAGCTTCAATAGCCCCTGTTTCATGAAGAACTATATGTCCTGTATCCACTGATATTACAGCTTGATGTGGCCGTAAAAATGAAGATATAGCTATTAAATTTGTCTGTGTACCCATAGGTATAAAATGTATATCCGCATTATCTTTTTTGATTAGTTTTTTAATTAATTCTTTTGCCCTATGACTGTGTACATCTTCACCATAACCAACGTTTGCCTCTAAACTATATTTGCTTAATAATTCTAAAATTCTAGGATGTGCTACTTCACTGTAATCATTTCTAAAAGAATACATCTAAAAACCTCCCATAAATAGTATATTATATATATAATACACTATTTATGGGAGGTAAGTAAATCAATTAATCAAATCTATTTATTTTTTAAAACTGCTTGAGCTGCTGCAAGTTTTGCAATTGGAACTCTATAAGGCGAACATGAGACATAATCAAGACCAATTTCATAACAGAATTCTACTGAATTTGGCTCTCCACCATGCTCTCCACACAGGCCCAAATGAATGTCTGGTCTAGTTTTTCTTCCTAGCTCTATGGCAATTTTCATTAATTTGCCAACACCATCTCTGTCTAGAACTTCAAAAGGACTGTCTTTAAAAATTCCTTTATTTTCATAGTCACTTAAAAATTTACCTGCATCATCTCGTGAAAATCCGTATGTCATTTGGGAAAGGTCATTTGTACCAAAACTGAAAAATTCTGCTTCTTCAGCAATTTCATCTGCTGTTATTGCTGCTCGTGGAACTTCAAGCATTGTTCCTATTATAAACTTTACTGTGTTCTCTCTTTCTTCAAAAACCATTTCAATTTCTTCTAGAATCTGATATTTCACATATTTCAATTCTTCTAAATGTCCTACTAAAGGTATCATTATTTCTGGGCATATAGCTTCATAGCCTTTTTCCTTAATATCTATAGCTGCTTCTATAATAGCTCTTGTTTGCATTCTATATATTTCAGGAAATGTAACTGCTAATCTACATCCTCTATGGCCTAGCATAGGATTAAATTCTGATAATTCTTCAATTCTATCTTTTAATTCCGCAACGCTAATGTGCATAGCATTTGTTAATTCTAATATATCCTCTTCTTTGTTAGGTAAAAACTCATGTAATGGTGGATCCAATAGTCTGATAGTAACAGGTCTTTCTCCCATAACTTGGAATATTTCATAAAAATCTTTTCTTTGTACTGGTAACAATTCATCTAGTGCTGCTTTTCTATCTTCTATATTATTGGAAAGAATCATTTTTCTCATTGGGAAAATTCTACTTTCTTCAAAAAACATATGCTCTGTTCTACAAAGCCCTATTCCTTCAGCTCCAAATTCTAATGCTTGAGCAGCATCTATTGGAGAGTCTGCATTGGTTCGAACTCCCATGGTTCTTATTTCATCGGCCCAGGTCATGAATTCATCAAATTTTCCACCAAGACTTGGTCTTACCTTATTAATTTCTCCTAAATATACAGTACCAGTGCTACCATCTAAAGAAATATAATCTCCTTCTGTTAAGGTTAGATTGTTAACTCTAACAGTTTTGTTTGCTTCACTTACTCTAATATCACTACAGCCAGCTATACAGCATTTTCCCATACCTCTCGCTACTACTGCTGCATGAGAAGTCATTCCACCTCTAGATGTAAGTATTCCCTCTGCACTGATCATTCCTGAAATATCTTCTGGGGATGTTTCTTGTCTCACTAATATACTCTTTTCTCCTCTAACTTTTGCTGCTACCACATCTATAGCATTAAAATATATTTTTCCAGAAGCTGCTCCAGGAGAAGCTGCAAGTCCTACTGCTAGAACTTCTGCATCCTTAAGAGCTTTTTCATCAAAGTTTGGATGAAGCAATTGATTTATTTGATTTGGTTCTACTCTCATTATAGCTTCGTCTTTGCTTATAATTCCATCATTAACTAAATCTACAGCTATATTTATAGCAGCCTGAGCAGTTCTTTTTCCATTTCTAGTTTGTAACATATACAGTTTTCCATTTTCAATAGTGAACTCTATATCTTGTATATCTTTATAAGTTTTTTCGAGTATATGGGTAATTTTTACAAATTCTTCATATACTTCAGGCATAATTTCTTTTAATTCAGATATTTCATTAGGGGTTCTAATACCTGCTACAACGTCTTCACCCTGGGCATTTATTAAATACTCTCCAAATAATTTGTTTTCCCCAGTAGCTGGATTTCTTGTAAAGGCAACTCCAGTACCTGATGTATCTCCCATATTTCCAAATACCATTGATTGAATATTTACAGCAGTTCCTAATGAGTCTGGTATATTATTCAGCTTTCTATAGATAATAGCTCTTGGATTATTCCATGATTGAAAAACAGCTTTTATTGCAAGTTCTAATTGTTTTATAGGTTTTTGAGGAAATTCTTCTTTTAGCTCTTCTTTATATACAGCTTTATATTCTTTTACTAATGTTTTTAAATCTTCTGCATCCAATTCAGTATCTAAATGTACCCCTTTTTCCTCTTTCATAGATTCTAATATAGAATCAAATCTTACTTTAGGTATTTCCATAGCAACATCAGAAAACATTTGAATAAATCTTCTATAGCTATCATAAGCAAATCT
>CAYZDC010000102.1:0-6218 GCA_964477045.1 uncultured Tissierellaceae bacterium
TGGAATACCCAAGCTTTGTTCATACAATTTTTCCATAGCTGTTGTGGCTGATTCTCTATCATGAGTTAAATTAATTTCATATCGGTCTGCTTCTACTTCCATATATCTAGATACATAATTAGTTAAAGGATTTCCTAAAAATGTAAACAGGTTAAGTACCAATAGTAATAGGGGTAGGGAGGCATAATTATATATGTTTTTAAATCCAAAAGTTCCATAGGATAAATCTAATACCCAGTTGCTGGTAATATATATTAAAAACAAAAGGAATATAGAAGCTATTGAGCTTAATATAATACTCTTCCATATATGTCCATGTACATAATGACCTATTTCATGTGCGGTTATGGATAAGACTTCATCTTGGGATAAATTATTAATAGTATTATCCCAAAGTACTATTCTCTTTGATTTAGATATACCTGTCATGTAAGCATTCATGTTCTTAGTATCCTTTGATTTATCCACCATATATATTTCCGCATCAGAAATATTTGACTTATCTAATAACTTGCTTATTTCTATTCCCAGGCTTTCATCCTTTATAGATGTATAAGTATTAAATATAGGGTCAATTACCATAGGTGTAATGAAGGTCATAAATATTATAACTGGTATTAACATAAGACCTAATTGAAGCCACCAGGTTTTAGGACTATTGAATAATATGGTATATGGTATCCAAAGAAAAAGTGATATAAGAACATTATTAACTACAAATCCTTTTAAATTCACTTCTAGCCATCTTAAAATAGTTTGATTTGAAAGTCCATACTTGTGAGGTAATACAAAAGAGGAATAATAATTTAAGGGTAAATTTATTAAAAAAATAATACCGAAAAATATAAGTCCATAAATTAATCCGGATAAGAATAATCCTCTACCATTAGTAGCCCACACACTGATTCTTTGAGATAATCTACTAGTTAAAAATAATAGAGGTATTGCAAATGTCAAAATAAGTCTTAGTGCCCATACCTTTAGACCATCCTTCCTGTAATTATAAGAAGATTTTGGTAAATTAGGATATTGAGATTTTAAAGCTTCCATATTTCTATATTCACTTACCATCATTAATATTATAAATCCTAATAAAAATAGAAAAAATACTAATATAGCTATTTTTAACCTTTTGTCCATCTAAATCACCTTCTTAAAATATTTTTCCATGATTTAATATCTGCTATTTAGAATTATATCATAGTATTATTATATTTTCATTTAATATAAGGTATAATGGGTATAAATAACAAGGACATGGGAGGTGTATTTATGCGAAAATTATCATATATTTTAATTATTGTATTAGTCCTTATTCTACCTCTTGGGTGTAGTTCTTTAAAGGGCGATCCTATAAAAACTTTTGTCTATGAAGACACTAATTATATTTCTAAAGTAGAAAATGGTCACTTTCACATTTACAAGGATGATCATTGGGAAAAATTAATTATTAAAGGGGTAAATTTTAATAATATAGACCCGGATATGAAAGAAAAAGACTATATAAAACATTTCCATGATATAGGAGAAATGAATGCTAACACAGTTAGGGTAAATACATTACAACCCCCAGAATTTTATAAAGCCTTATATGGTTACAATAGAAATACGGAAAAACCTTTATATTTATTTCAAGGCGTATTGATTGACCATGTGCTATTAAATGAGACTCAAGACCCTTTTAAATTGGATAATATAGTTCCATTTAAAGAAGAAATAGATAAAACTATAGATGCTATTCACGGTAAAGAAGGTAAATACAATACAGACCTAAGTCCCTATTTAATGGGTTATATAATTGGTAGTAAATGGAAGCCAGAAGTAGTAGATTTTACTAATAGAAATAGAGCTGATAAAAAAGAATTTGAGGGTGAGTTTGTATTTACAAATGAAGCTAGACCATTTGAGCATTTTTTAGCAAATATAATAGACCATACTCTTCTCTATGAAAAGGAAAATTATAAATGGGGCCATCCTATTAGTTTTGTAAATAGTGTAACTACAGATATATTGTCACACCCTTATGAACCACTAAAAGAAGATGATTTTGTGTCAATTAATCCAAATGTTATTTATCTAAAAAATAGTCTACCAGGACAATTTGCATCATATGAGGTATATCCATTTTATCCAGAGTTTTTAAACTTAAATCCAAAATACACTAAGTTTATTGATAATAGAGGAAAAGTAAATAACTATGCAGGATACTTAAAAGATTTAATCCAAGCTAATGATTTACCAGTGCTAATAACTGATTTTGGTCTACCCTCCTCTCGTGGACTTTCCATAGTAAGTGTCCATGGATATAACAAAGGATTTTTATCAGAAGAAACTCAAGGAACTCTTGTAGCAAATATGTTCCAAGATATTATTTCTCAAGGCGGTGCTGGAGGTATTATCTCAAATTGGCAAGATCAATGGGAAAATTGGAGCGATGCCCAAAATAGTAATGAGCAGTTTGGAATTCTCTCTTTTGATAGATTGAAGGTAAAAGTAGATGGGGATTTAAATGATTGGAAGAAAAATAAAACGGAAGCTCTTTATTCTACAGATAAAAAATCAGAAAATAAAATAAAAAACCTTTATGTAGACCATGATGAGCGCTATTTATATTTTGCTATCCAAAAGGCTGACTTAAAAAGTAATGATTTTGACACACTTATATTTTTAGATGTAATAAAAGATGCAGGTAAAAGCAAAAATCCTTTTAATAGTAATATTACTGTAGGTAATACTGATTATTTAATCCATATAACCGAAAATGGTTTATCAAAGATTCTAAAAGCTGATAATTCCAATGAAGAATTGGACTCTTTTATACCTATAAGATTAGTCTTAAGTGAAGAAATAGTCCATTATAGAACTGGACAAAAGATTCCTTCAATGAATTATGAAACAGGTATTTTACGACAAGGTAATGGTAACCCTGACTCTAAATATTATGATTCATTAGCTGATTATAATATAAACAGTCAAAATACGATAATTGAAATAAGAATCCCATGGAGTTTAGTAGGTTTCACAGATCCTAGTACTAAAACCATAAGTGACGATATAAAAATTGGAGGGATTAATGTAAGTGTAGCAATTTACCCTAAAGCAATTCCTGAAGAATTTAATATTCTTCCTGATTTAGATACAGTAGAAGAAAGAATATATACATGGGATAACTGGGATGAAGCTATTAAATCCCAAAGATTAAAAGCATCCTATCCTATTATTAAAGAAATGTTTGGTAAATATTAAAAAAATGGAGCCGATTAATTGGCTCCATTTTTTAGTATTTAACCTCCAGCTAAAAGATGGATAATTTGAACATCATCATCCTTCTTAACTACTGTGTTCCCATAATCATCTTTAGGGATTAGTTCACCATTTACTTTTACATAAATTTTAGGGAAAGTATATACTTTTATTTCCATAATTCTTTCAATAGTAAGGTTTTCTTCCCAAGGGAAATCTCGCCCATTAACTTTTATTATATTATTACCTCCCATCTTATAAAGCAGTTCTCTTTATAGATATGGCTCTATAACTTCTATTAGCTGAGGTAAATCCATACCTAAGTCTTTCAAATGTTCTATAGTTGGTACCCCATTAGAGTTCCATCCACGTCTTTTATACACTGCATCTGTTAATTTTTCATATTGTGCTTCTCTATATTCTCTCATTACAGCTATTTTTTCTGCTGTTGACTTGCCAGTTACGTCATAATCTAAGAATTCCTTAAGTTGTCCATCATACATTTCTTCTCTAGATAGGTATTCTTCCTCTGTTACTGGACCCATTGTACGATAAGGAGTCCTATCATTCTCTCTAAGCCCTTTACCCATACGAATATTAAAGATTCTCTGGAAGTTATATACTCTTTCAGATTCTCTTATCATTTCAGGTATATCTATATTTTTACCAGTTACAGCATTACACAATTTTATATAGTTGTCCACATGCTCAGGTATTTTTGCTGGATTATCTGTTTCTGCATTGTTAGCTGGTACTATATCATTCCAAGGTAATTTACATAGTCCATAAAGACCAAACCAGGTTCTAAACATTGGGAAATAGTGAAGTGCTTCTGCTTTATCTTCAAATGTTGGAATTTGATTATTAATCATATCCATAAATATTAACCAAGCTTCGTCATGTTGTGGTCCCTTATTTGTAAAGCCATAACCACCTTGTTGAGCTAAGGATTCTTTTGATAGGTACTCTGAATACTCAAGTCCTTTTTGTTCACATCCTATGTCAAATAAGAAGTCTGGATCTCCACCATATTCTTCAGCAAATATCTTTTTCATTCTGAGGATACCTTGACCGGCAATCTTACCGAATCCTTCTCCTCTAGACATTTGGTGAATTAATTCAAATGTTGCTTCTTTATTTCCAAAGTTCAACTCTAAGCCGCCAGTTATTTCCTTGTTAATAATACCATTTTCATAACAATCCATAACAAAGGCTACAAGTGTACCAAATGATATAGTGTCTATACCATAAGTATCGCAGTAGAAGTTTAATTCTAATATACCTTCTGGACAGAATATCCCACAGTTTGATCCTAGACCAGCTGCATTTTCATATTCTGGTCCATCTATAGTTACTCTATCACCTTTGTAAGGTCCTGACTTTAACTCAAAATTATCTGCAGCTTTTGCACAGGCCATGGAACATCCACGCCAGCAACCATCTGGTAATCCTTGGGTTACATAATTGTCAATAAATACTGTAGATGCAATATTTTTTGTATCTGGATGACTACCAAATTTGAAATTATGTGTTGGTAATAAATCATACTGATCCATAACTTCTATAATATTTGCAGTACCAATAGCTCTCATATTGTTTTGTGATTCATCCAAGTCATGCATTTGTCTATGATATTTTATTCCTGTTTCATTAAGTACTGATACATCTGCTGCATTATTTAAATCTCCTGTAACCCCTTGGAATTTAACAACAAGAGCTTTTATCTTTTTATCTCTAAATACAGTTCCTATTCCACCTCGACCTGCTTGCTTTAGTCTAGCAACTTTTCTTCTTTGATCGTAGAATGTAAAGTTCAATAATCCTATTCTAGTATGGTCTGCAGCAGACCCAGCTGTAACAACAGCTATATGTTTCTTGTCTTCTTCGTTATCTGCATACATTTCAGTAAGTTGTTCTCCAAGCACATGTGCATCAATTGCCTCTAATGGTGCTTCTTCTATTCTAATGATACCCTTATTACCATCTATAAATACTATTACATCATTTTCAGCTTTCCCTTGAATTTCCAGTGCATCCCAACCTGCAAATTTCAAGTAAGGTCCAAAGTATCCACCTACATTACTGTCTATTGGTATATCAGTAAGAGGAGATATACTGCATACTAAAGCTTTTCCTGTTCCTGCATATTGAGTAATACCACAAATAGGTCCACCTGCTATTACAATCTCATTTTCTGGATCATTCCATTTTGTTTCTGGAGTTACTGCATCCCATAAGTAATGTAATCCAAAACCTTTCCCACCTACAAATTTATCTTTCATCCATTGTGTAACTGGTTTTGATTTTATTGTGTTGTCACTAATATTGATATATAGAGTTCTATCTGCATATCCTCTATATAAATCTTTCAGTTCATATGTTTGTTCTTTTAAAAGTTTTCTTCCTGCTTTTAAAGTAGCTATATCCATATATTTTTACCTCCTTAATCTTATTTTGTTAATAAGTATTCTAAATCAGTTATCTCTTCCGCTAAAGAATCATCTCTTTCAGCTATATATATTGCCCCTGTAGGACATACGTTTGTACAAATTCCACAAGCTATACACTTAAATGGTTCTGCATTATCATCATGTTGTCTCATTGAATGAGTTGGGCAATATCCAACACACATGTAGCAATTGACACAACTCTTTCTATTTAACATTACTACTCCTTGCTTGTTTCTCTTTAATGCATATGTATCACATACATCTATACATTGACCACATTGATTACATACATTTATTATCTCTTCACTACGTTGATTTATTCTAATACGAGACTTCACTGCATTTTCTTCTTTGAAATAGGCCTTAGAACATGCTTCCTCACAAGCTCCACATTCTATACATAGACTATCGTCTTTTGCCAAATATTTCATATATTTCACTCTCCTTATAAAATTCTATGTAATAAATCTTCCATCTTCCATTTTACTAAACATTTCCACATTTGTCTAATATTATGGCATTTAA
>CAYZDC010000103.1:0-6203 GCA_964477045.1 uncultured Tissierellaceae bacterium
CGTCTTGAATTATCTTTTCTGTTTCTGTATCTATAGATGAAGTAGCTTCATCTAGAACAAATAATCTTGGGTTTCTGACTATTGCCCTTGCAAAGGATATAAGTTGTTTTTGTCCAGTGGATAAGAGGCCCCCACCTTCACCAACTTCTGTATCATAGCCTTTTTCTAAAGTCATAATAAAATTATGGGCATCTACTAATTTACTAGATTGGGTAATTTCTTCATCTGTTGCATCTAAATTGCCGTATCGTATATTATCAGCTATTGTGCCACTAAATAGGTGAGGAGACTGCAATACATAACCTAAGTTTTCATGTATCCAATTTTGAGGCATATCTTTGTAATTTATTCCATCTATTAATATTTCACCAGAAACTGGTTCATAAAAGCGACAAAATAAGTTTACTATGGTAGATTTACCAGATCCAGTTTCTCCAACCAATGCAATTGTTTCACCTGGATTTACTACTAAATTAAAGTTTTCTAATATAGTTTCTCCATCTTTATAGGAAAAATCCACATTTTTAAATTCTACTTTTCCTTTAATATCTGGCCAATTTTCTCTTTTAGGATGGAACAGGTCTCCATACTTTTCTATTACTTCTGTACTATCTTTTATTGAAGGGACCTCATTTAATAATGAAAACACCCTTTCAGCTGATGCTTGCGCTGATTGAAGTTCTGCAAATATACTTGCCATTTGTCTAACCGGTTCAAAGAACTGGGCTGTATAGGATATAAATGCTACCAAAGTTCCATAGGAGATTATATCTCTAATAACAAAATTTCCCCCATAGGTTACAGCTAAGCCTGTACCAATACTACCTAGGACTAATACTATAGGCAAGTATAAAGCTGAAAGAACAGTGGCCCTTATGGCTGTGGTTTTCATTGAAAATGTTACTTCAGAAAACTCTTCTAAATTTATGGCTTCACGTACCAGGGTTTTAGTAGTTTTTGCTCCTTGTATATCTTCATTAAATGATGCAGTTATTTTTGAATTAATTTTTCTTACATCTCTTTGGGCATTTAATATCTTTTTTTGAAAGTACATACTTACCAAAGCTACAAAAGGCAGCACTGATAGGGTTATTAGAGCCAGCTTCCAATTTAAAACCAACATGGCTATAGTTACTCCTGTCATCATAGTAATACCCCAGGACATGTCTACAAGGCCCCATGCTATAGTTTCACTTAAGCGAGTTATATCTGAGGTCATTCTAGCCATTAACCATCCTATTGCCTTATCATCGTAATAAGACAAGGGAAGTAATTGAAGTTTTTCAAATCCAATTTTCCTAATATCGTATGCCATTTGGGTTTCTAACTTTCCAGCTGAACTTATAAATTTATATACTAGAAAAGAAAGCAGTACAGTGGCTATAAAGTAAACAATAGAAAATCCTCCAATGCCTTCTGTAGTTGACTTTTCTACAAAATTATCCACTGCATATTTTGATAGAAGAGGAAATATAGTATCTAATATGCCTAAACCTACCATCATAAAAATTAAGTGGATAAAATTCTTCTTATATGGGGTTAGGTATTTAAAAAAGTCTTTCCAAATACTTAAGTTTAATTTGTCTAGTTGTAAATCATCTTGTTCCAATTTTTCCACCTCCTAATTTATGTCTTCAAAATTGTCTTCAAAGGAAGATTGAATAGTATAAACTCTCTTATATAGCCCTTCTTCAAGGATTAATTCTTCATGCTTACCTCTTTGAACTATTTGGCCCTTATCTATTACATAAATCATATCTGCCTTTGCTACTGTAGCTATTCTATGGGATATTATAATAGTAGTAGATTTATTTTTTCTTTCATTTAATGCTTTTCTAATTTGTATATCCGTTGAAGTATCCACAGCTGATAAGGAGTCATCAAAGATCACTATTGGATTGTTATTTATAATGGTTCTGGCTATGGCCATACGTTGCTTTTGACCTCCTGATAGGCTTACTCCCCGCTCTCCAACCATGGTTTCATACTCTTGGTCAAAGGAAAGGATATCGTTGTGTATAGAGGCTACCTTGGCTGCGTCATAGACTTTGAAATCTATTAATTTCGGATTGGATAATCTTATATTTTCTTTAATTGTCTTTGCATATAAGAAAGGCTCTTGAAGCACCAGGCCAATATTTTTTCTAATCCAATGCTTATCGATTTGCTTTAGCTCAATTCCATCAATTTTTATGGAACCTTGATTGTATTCATAAAGTCTTGGAAGAAGATGTACTAAGGAACTTTTTCCTGATCCAGTTGGGCCAATAAAAGCTATAGTTTCTCCCGGATTTACATGGAAGCTAATGTCCTTTAATACGGGCTTGCCCTTTTCATATTCAAAACTTACATTTCTAAGTTCTATATGGCCTTTAATAGGTGGTTCTTCTCCATTTTCTAGAAGTATTTCTATAGGTTCTTGTAATATTTCATCGATTCTCTTTATACTAACATTGGCTTTTCCCATATCTGTAAGGGTTCTTCCTAATTGCCTTATAGGCCATATTAGCATATAGATATAAGTGGTAAATGCAACAAGTGTACCAAGTGTAATTTCACCCTTAACTGTAAAGTAGGTTCCTGCTACAATTACTAAACCTACTTGGGTAAAACTTAACAAGTCTGATAAGGACCAATATAAAGAAAGGTCTATAACCAACTTATTTACTAAATTTCTATGTTCTTTATTTTTTTGATCAAAGTTTTCAGCTTCGAATTGTTGTCTTGAGAATGCTTTAACCACTCTCATGCCAGTTAAGTTTTCTTGTAATGCAGTAGATAGTCTTGCTTCTGCTTCATCAGCTTTTTCAAAATCTTTTTTTACACGGTTAAAAAATATAAATGAGAATGTAAAGGTAATAGGCAAAGCAATAATTGATATAATAGCTAATTTAAGATTAATCCTAATCATTACATAAACAATAAATAAGAGCATAAATACGGAACCTGCTACATCTACTAATTGAATAGCTAAAAATCTTTTTATAGTTTCTACATCTGAAGTACACTTTTGTATTAGTTCCCCAGTGTCAGACTTTACATGATATTCATAGGGTAGCTTTTGTATATGGTCATAAAGATGATTTCTTATTCTCTCAGTAATATTTTCTGCAGATTTATTTGATAATGTGGCTTTGAAATAAAGGAATATACCTCTTAAAATAAATGTGACAACTATTAACAGACCAATTATTAAAAGGTTGTTTCTTAAATAATTTATTCCACCTATATAATCAATAGCTTTAAATGCAATAGAGGAATCTATAGGTTCATTACCAACAATAGAATCTATAGTTGTTCGAATAATCATAGGGCTAATAGTAGTTAAGGCCTGTGAAATTATAATAGATAACATTCCCAGTAGATATAAAATCCTATAGCCTTTACTATAGGCTAATAATTTTTTAAATTGTTTCAAATAATCATCTCCTCAAAAAAATGCCATAGGTGGGAGAATAAATCTCTACCTATGGCAAAATATACTATAGACTAAAAAACCACAGGGAACACCCATGGCTAAAAAAATCAAATAATTAAATTACACCTAGGTCGTATTAATAATGTTTTCTTATGCAGTGCACTTTTTAATAATGTCATTTCTACGACCTCCTTTAAACTTATAATATAATTATAACTAAAATTGAAGAATTAGCAACAATTATTTTTATATCAATAAGAGCATAACTATATTAGAGAGTCTTCTAAGGACTGTAAATCTAAAATTTTAAATTTGTTTTTATAAAAGTCGATTAGACCATCTTCCTTCATCTTAATTAACTCCCGAGATAGGGAAGGCCTGGGAATATTTAATAATTCAGCCATTTTCTTTCTGCTATAGGGCAGGGTCAAATTAGAGGATCTTTGTCTAGCATATTCTAACAATAGTATATTGGTAATTTTCTTTCTTACTGTATCAAAGGACAGATTAGTTAGTCTTTCATTTAACATTAATATTCTATTAGATAGTATTCCCATAAAATTATGAAGAACTGTGTTGTTTAAACTCATCATTAAAACTATATCTTCTCTTGCAATAAACATTATTTCAGTATTATCAGTAGAAATCAAAGTAGCTGGATAACTATGTTTGCCCGAAAAAACTAAGGCTTCTCCAAAGATATTGCCTTCTTTAAAGTGGTTAATGGTAACCACTTTACCTGTAGAAAAAGATTTATGGATTTCTATATTTCCTTTTATTATTATACCTAGACTATTACAATCATCACCTTCAATGGCTATGGTTTCATCTTTATCATAGTGCTTTATACTATATTTTATAGAATTTAATAAACTCTTAATTTCATCTCTATCTAGAGAGCTAAATAATACACATTTAGTAAGATTAGTTAAAAACATAAAATTACACCTCCTTATTAATTTCTATACTAGAATACCATATACCCAATATTTTACAATTTATAAGTCTAGATATGCACTTGATATACATATAATGAATATTGATTATAATTTTGTTAATAATAAGAAATTAGCAGAGATTTAACAAAATATTTTCAAAAAAACTTATTAAGCAAAAAAATCATAGTGAATAGCTGCTTGAAAATAGTGTGGAAAAGTGGTAAAATACTTGAAAGTAAAAGAAGGTAGGTGTTTGTATCAATATGAATGAAAATAAAAATATTCTGGCAGAATTATTTAATGCCAATAAAGTACAGAAAAAGCATCTACTTTTTGTTGTCGGTTTCTCTTTGCCCTTCGCATATGTATTGTCATTTTTATTTGAAGGACGTGTGCTTTATAGTGTCCTTGACAGTTTTGATATCTATTTTCCTAACTATATTTTTGCTACAATTGTAATGCATTTTTTAGGCTTGTTCTTATGTGGGTGGTTTATAAAAACACAAATAATAATACAAAGAGTAATGTTTAGTAGTATTATCTTTTGCTTTATAGCAACCTTACCCTTCTTGTTCTTACCCTCTATTTTTTGGGGAATTGGGCTTATATTTAGTGGGTTTTCAGGTGGATGTTTAATGTCATCTTTAGGATATTTTTTAAAGAAATATATTAAAAAAGAAAAAAGGCTTAAAACAATAGCAGATATTTTAATTCTCTCTAATTTATTTATGATTATTATATACCTTGTTGATCTATATCTATAATCGTCTATGGCTCTTTTTCTTTCCTTATTATGTTTATTAGGTGGGGTAGTATTTTTACGTTTATTGATTCGAGAACCTAAATTCACTGTAATAACTGAAGAGCAACCTGTAAGTGCATATGGTGTGAATCAACCACTTCAAATATTATTTATATTTATTTTTGTTATTACCATTAATTCTGGATTGATGTACCAAGTTATTAACCCAAATTTTAATCATTTATGGGATTTTATCATTTGGTATTGGGCAGTACCCTATATTATTGCAATAGGTATTATGCGTAATTTACCATCCTATGCAAATCGATCACCCTCTTTATATATAGCTCTAATTATGTTGATGGGTGCTTTTGTGGGTTTTGTTTTCTTAGAACACAATTTAATCGGTTATTTGATTATCAACACTTTAATGTTAGGAAGTTTTGGTGTGTTTGATTTGTTCTGGTGGAGTATATTGGGTGAGATGCTTGATTATACTATTAATCCTGTAAAAGTATTTGGTATTGGTTTATCCGCAAATGTTTTAGGTATACTAGTTGGAGGTGCTTTTGGATATTTAGCAAATCAATATAAATTCTCAAATACAGAAATTACAGTTTTTGCCCTAGTTGTATTGTGTATTACAATACTGTTACTACCAGTACTTAATCGACAATTAATTTTACTGTTAAAAAGTCATACATATCTTGTTGCTTATGGTCAGTTGGCTGAGTTGCAGCAAGAAAAAATGATCCAAGAAGCCATAGGAATAGAGATGCTGACCAGTCGTGAAAAAGAAGTTTTAGAACAAATTTTGTCTGGAAAAACTAATCGTATAATTGCTCAAGAACTTTCCATTTCCGAAAGCACAGTAAAAATACATGCGGGTAATATTTATTCAAAATGTGATGTAAACACCCGAGCAGAGCTGATTAGCACAATACTAAGAAAGTATATACAGTTATAAAAAGCTTTGTATATTATGGTTATATTCATATTTGTGAAGCCTCATACTTAAGTATGAGGCTTTTTTTTAGTTTGACGGGCATGTCATATGTCTAAGGTGAAAGTCCTAAGGGGCGTAGTTACCGACGAACCCAATAGC
>CAYZDC010000104.1:0-6201 GCA_964477045.1 uncultured Tissierellaceae bacterium
TTCAACTACAAGAAAATAATTATCTACTATGGTATCCGTCAAAGCATGGAGAAGGTCATCTGCTTTGTTTTTTCTCAAATTAGAACCTTCACTCATTCTAGCCAACACTGTTAAAAAAAGATTAGATTCTAAGGGTTGAAATGAAATTACCAAGTCTTTAAATAATATAAAACTAAATTGCTCAGTTACAAGGTCACCATTGGGGAGAAGTTTTAAGCCTTCTAAAATAAGGAATAAATAGCTCTCATAATCTTCTACTTTTGGACTATGGTCTTGGTTTAATATATCTTCTATAACTAAAGGGTGTATATTAAACTTTTGTCCTATTTCTTCGATTAAGCCCACATTATCTAGAGAAGTAACTTCAAGCCATTTTACGCTATTATCCATAGGTAGAACTAGGCTATCTAAATCTAATAGTTCATTTCTTTCAAATCTTTCCATATCATAATTTGTAAATATAAGCTTCATTTCATCCATAGCTAATCACCTCTTACAAATAAAATTTTACTGAAACCAGATTAATATCCTAAGGGATCTGTAGGACCTATGCCTTTTAAGTAAACAATATATTGAAAAAAGTTTACCATAGGTTCTTCTAATAGTTCTCTATTAAAGGTATAGTACATCCGTATATCTTTAAATGGGGAGCCTGCAGCATTCAATTTATATATATTCATGTCTCCACCTATTCTGTCATTAGCAACTTTCATATAAGGAAATATGAAATCTACTTCATTGATAATATATTGCTTATCGCCCATCTTGCCCATTTGTCTGCTATTTTCATAATTAAAAGCAATACTTAATACTTTGTCTTTATAAATTGAATCTTCTTCATTCAAATATGTTGCTAACCACTTTATATTTTTTTCTTTGCTTTGGAATACATGATTTACGCCCCATTGCCCAAAATACTTACCTTTAGGCATTCTTCTTTCAATTAACACAAAATTTTCATATATCATTTTGTCTCGCAGGTTATTCCAATCCACTTGATTTCTTTTATTTCTATAGGCTCTTTCATATTTTAATAAATTTGAGCTTACAGTTTTAAATCCAAAGTAATGTTCTCCTAAGTAGTCCCTATAGATACTTTCTTTTGCTATAATGTCTTTTTGCAAGTCTTTTGCTGTACTATAAGATGCTCCAAATCCTGTTTCTATTAACCTATTGTTAGTATTTATTATATTGTCTATCATCTTCTTAATTTCTATTGGTGGATCTTCTGAAGGAAGTATATCTACAAAATATTTATATGAGGTTGAAGGTTGAAGCTCTATATCAATACCTATAACCTGAATTTTTCTTTCTTCTTCTAAATTATTATTATACTGTTGAAAATTAACCCAAAATTCAAAACTGTCTTTATTCCATGAGTATGACCCTTTTAATTCTTCAAAGACATCTTCCAAAATACGAATGTCACCTGTATTTAAATATTTATTTAAAAAATAAGCATTGCTATATGAGAATTCAGCTAAATAGTATTTGAAATCTACCTTTTCTTTGAAGTATTTTAAAAATTTCATATGCAAATCAGCATTTGTCTTTATCCCATGAACTTCTCCAGTAAAGAATATTTCTTTACCTTCTAAGTCTTCATCTAAAATATGAAAATTTTCAATTTCATTATCTAAATCTATACTATTATAATTATCCTTTAAGTACTGGACTATCTCATTTTCTAAAGCTTTTTCTGCTTCTGTTTTTACAGCTGGTTCAACCTGGTAATCTTTTGGTCCCAAAGCTACTGCCAACAAGAGCAATAGAACTGCAATAACTACTACTTTAAATCTTGTCATTAAACCACTCCTGTTAATAAAAATTATAGTATTATTAGTATTATATCAAAGTTTAATATATATGCGAAAAAAAAAGCCAGATTTTCTAATCTGGCTTTTAAAATTAAATTCTTGGTAATATATATTTTACTAAGAAATACAAAACTATTAGTAAAATAACAATATAAGCTGCATACTTTATAAATGTAGCTCCTACCATACTAGGTTGTTCTTTTCTTTCTACACTTGTACGATCAATGTTTACATTTTCTTCATCATTATGATTATTAGTATTCATTTAATAATCCTCCTTAGGTTAATTGGTACTTAATCTATATATTCCCTAAAATTAGATGAATAAACAATAATTTATTATTAAGCTCGTTTAAGTATACGTCCTGTAGTAATTTTCCCATCTACTTTGTTTAAAGTTTTAACTTTTAAAGTAGGGTTTATTACTCCATACTCTTCTATTATAGATTCTAGAATCTTAAATTCTTTTCTTTTAATAACTACTTCAATTTGATATCTTTTCTCTTCATTGTTACCACCAACTAAAAAGTTGTTAACAGTATAACCTGTATCTCTAAGTCTCTTAGATATTTGATTGACTTTTACCTTATCATTTAAGAACAAATCTACTTCCAAAATTCCTAAGGCTAGTCTTTCTTCTATCTTACCGCCTATGTAGGTGCCTACTGTTCTACCTAGTGCATAAGCTATGGTAAACTGCATTCCATCTCCATTGGTTACTTTACTTATAGTAGTTGCAAAAATCATTGCATCTGCAAATACAAGTAAGTACACTGGATTCATTATCTTCTTTGCCATTAAAATGGTCTTTAGTGTTGCTAGTATATTTGTAAAAGCTGTGATTAAAAATAATCCTATAATTGCTAATAAAATATTCCATTCCATAAAAACATCTCCTTCGGGGTTTTCCCACATTAAAAAACTACCATACAAAAGTATGCTAGCCAGTAAATAATTAGTCCAAATTCAATATTTATAATAAATTTTATAATTCTGCTTTGAATAAATCTGATCCCCTAGGGGCTTAAGAGTATAACTAAGATAAGAGTATTTCAACAACCTATATATTACCTCAACAAATTTCTAACTATTAATCTAACTTATCTATTATAGCATATAATATACTATTTTGCAAATTAAAAAAAATAATGGTGACTAGTCTGAGTCACCATTATTACTATTACTTTGTACTAATCCACCTAGTATTGTAGACCTAACTATTATTCCTAATAGTTTGTTTTCATCATCTACAACGGCTATTGGATAATTTGTTTCTGTAGCCATTGTTAATAGGTCCTGTATATAAGTATCTGGTGAAGTGGTTAAATAATCATGTTTCAGTATATCCACTAATTTTTTCTTTTCTTTTATTGCTTCAATGGTTTCATCTACTTTAATAATCCCTTGTAGCCTAAGGTCTCTATCCACTATAAACAAGCTGGATAATGCATTGTTTCTCATTTCCTTTAAGGCAACATTTGGTCCATCCTTAATAAATCCTAAGGCTGTGCTTTGCCACATAATATTCTTTGCTTGCATTATTTTAGTTCTATCTATATCTTTTACAAAGTCTTCAATATATTCATCTGAAGGTTCTGTAAGGATTTCTTCAGGAGTACCAATTTGAACAACTTTTCCTTCTTTCATAACTGCCACCCTATCCCCTAAGCGAAATGCTTCATTAATATCATGAGTTATAAATATAATTGTTTTTTGCAATTTTGATTGTATACTTATTAGTTCTAATTGCATCTCTCTTCTTATAAGTGGATCTAAAGCGCTAAATGGTTCATCCATTAATAGTATGTCAGGATCATTAGCAAGTGCTCTTGCCAAACCCACTCTTTGTTGCATACCACCACTTAATTCCTTAGGATACTGATTTGCATATCCGGATAATCCAACTGTTTCGATCATATCCATAGCTATCTTTTGTCGTTCTGCTTTTGGTATACCTTTTACTTCCATACCATATTCTACATTAGAAAGTACTGTCCTATGTGTAAATAAGCCAAAGTGCTGAAATACCATAGCCATTTTTTCTTTTCTAAACTCTCTTATTTCATTTTTATCATATTTTACAATATTCTCATCATCTACAAATATATTTCCAGATGTAGGTTTATTCAATAAATTTAAACATCTAATAAGAGTAGACTTTCCACTTCCTGAAAGGCCCATTATAACAAACATTTCACCTTCATAAACATCAAAAGATACTCCGTTTACTCCTACAGTCTGACCAGTTTCTTTCAGTATTTGAGCCTTGCTTTGACCTTCTTTAAGTCTTTTTACAGCACTGCCCGGCTTGTTTCCAAAAATTTTAATTAAGTTTTCAACTTTTATTTTTGCTTTCATATCCAACACCTAATTTCTCTCATTATCATTACTATGATAATTCATTTTATTTGCCATACCTTGTGTCAATCTATCAAGTATAATTGCTATAAATACTACACTTAGACCAGCTTCAAAACCTTTTGCTATATCTAATCTATTAATAGATTCTAATACATTTAATCCTAGTCCTCTAGCACCTATCATAGATGCTATAACTACCATAGACACAGCCATCATCATAGTTTGGTTTATACCTGTCATAATAGTTGGAAAAGCTTGTGGCAGTTCAACCTTAAATAAGACATTCATTGATGATGCTCCAAAGGAGTGAGCTGCTTCTAACATTTCTTTATCTACTCCTGTTATAGCTAGGTTTGTTAAACGAATAGCTGGAGGTGTTGCATAAATAATAGTTGCAAATACTGCAGGTACCATTCCTAGCCCAAAAAACATAACTGCTGGAATCAAGTATACAAAACTGGGCATAGTCTGCATAGCATCAAGCAAAGGGCTCATTATCATGGAAATTCTTTTACTCTTAGCAGATAAAATCCCTAATGGAATACCTATTATTATAGATATAATAACAGAGGTAATAATAATGGCAAGGGATAGCATCATTTCTTGCCATAATCCCATTGCCCCAATTAAAGTTAACATTACTGCAAAAGATAAGCCTGATTTCCAGTTTTTTACATACATTCCCAGTAAAAATATTGCTAAAATTAATGCAAACCAAGGTATCCACATTAGGAAATCTTGGATTTTCAGTAAAAACCCAAGCATACCCTTTGAGATTGCATTAAATACAGAATCTGCGTTAATTATTAACCACTTCACTAAATTATCTACATATATACCTAAATTTAAATTTATAAACTCTGGAAAATTACTCATATTTTCTATCTCCTCGAACACACAGTATTCTAATTATTTAAAGCTGTGTTTACTTTTTCCGCTACATCATTTGGAACCCAAGTTGTCCAAAGATCTTCATATTCTTCTAAGAACCATAGGGCTGCTTCTTCTGGGTCAGCATCTGTATCTTGCATAAATGCTAAAGCATTATTAGTTATCTCACTACTAGTTTCATAATTTTTTAAGAATTCTACAACTTCTGGTGCTTCTTCTTCTAAATTTTTATAAACACAAACAGTTACTGGCATTGGTGGAAATGATGATCCGTATCCATTTTCCCATTTATCTTTATCATAGGGTTCTTCTTTTAAAAGTGTCATATCGTATTTACCTAAAACCCATGTTGGTTCCCAGTAATATCCTACCCAAGCCTCATCTCTTTCAGCAGCTGCTGCTAATGAAGTAGCTAAAGCTGTGTCTGATCCAGGACTAAAGTAATTAAAGCTATCATCTAATCCATATGTTTCTACTTTTGTTTGCATTATTGTATCTACATTCCATCCTGGTGGTGCTCCATATATTCTTCCTTTTGTTGGTACTTCTGGATCTTGGAACAATTCCCAATATTTTTCTAAATCTGTCATATATTCCAAATCTGGTGCTATTGGATCTATTCCTCTAGCAGGGTCTCCTTTGATTATTACTGTTGGTACATATAGTCCCTGAGCATTATCATCAAAGTTAATGGAAACTTCTACTATGTCTCCACTTTCAACTGCTTCATCATAAATTCCTATAAGATTGTCTGTCCAGGCTTCCATATAAACATCTATGTCTCCGCCTCTAAATCCTGCAAATGTGGCGGATGAAGATCCAGCCAATACATCTGTTTTAAAACCGTATCCATTCTCTACAATATATCCGGCTATTTCATTATGGAGTTTTATGCTATCCCAACCTGCATCAGCGAATATAATTGTTTTCTCCTCTGCAGATCCTCCATCAGAAGAACATCCTGTAATCACCATTAAAGATGCTACTAGAATAATTCCTACTATTTTAATAATTCCTTTTTTACCTCTCATTAATTTATTTCCTCCTCTTGTAACATTCTTGATTTTTATTTTTTACGAAAATGCAACAACCTTATTATATTCTATAAGTTGTCACTTGTCAACTTTATTTC
>CAYZDC010000105.1:0-3048 GCA_964477045.1 uncultured Tissierellaceae bacterium
TCTTATTCCATGTTTTCCTGCTTTATATACTCCAGGCTCTATAGTTACTATCATACCTTCTTCTAAGGCTACATCATTTGGTACATTAGCTAATCGGTGAGGCCCTTCATGAACGTTTAATAAAAATCCAATTCCATGACCTGTACCACATTTATAATCTAAGCCTTCTTGCCACAGTGGATATCTACATAGTATATCTAATGCATGGCCATTAGCGCCTGCTAAAAACCTGGCATTAATAAGGTTTATATGCCCCTTAAGAGTTAGTGTATAATCCTTTTTCTCCTCCTCTGATATAGGGCCTAATACCATGGTTCTAGTTACATCTGTAGTTCCATCAAGGTATTGCCCTCCTGAATCCACTAAAAACAGTCCTTCTGCTTTCAGGGTTGCAAAAGAACTTGGGCTTGCGGAATAATGCATCATAGCAGCATTTTCTTTATAGGCAGCTATAGTAGAAAAGCTAGGTTCTAAGAATAATTCTTGTTCTTTTCTAAATTGGAGCAATTTCTCTTCTGCAGAAAGTTCAGTTATTTCTATTTTACCAACATTTTTGTCTAACCAGTGGATAAATTTAGTTAATGCTACTCCATCTTTTATATAAGCTGACTTTTGATTTTCAATTTCCCACTTATTTTTTTTGCCTTTGAGCACAGTGGTGATATTCATTTCATCTATTATTTTGCAAGAGCTAGGTATTGCACTATATATCCATCTATTTACACGAGATTTATCTAATAATACCTTTGAATTTTCTCCAAAGTTTTTAACATAAGCTCTTATTTCTTCGTAGTCTGCTAGGGCTACTCCATTATCACTTAAAAAAGAATGAACATTATCATTAATCTTTTTACTATCTACAAATAAAAAGGCACTTACTAAAGTAATTAAAGCATATGAAATAACCACAGGATTACTAGGTATATCACTTCCTCTTATATTGTAAAGCCAAGCTATATCATCAAGACTTGATAATAAGAAGTAATCTGCATTTTTCTTTTTCATTTCATCTCTTACTTGTTGAATTTTTTCACTAGTAGTCAATCCTGTGTATTTTACTTCATGTACAAAAGTATCTCCTACAGGTTGTTCAGGTCTGGTATCCCAAATTTCACCTACTAAATCATATTTATCTATTAATTTTGTACCTTCCACAAGTACTTTCTCGATTTTTTCAACATCTGCTTGATTTACTAGTCTACCATCAAATCCAAGGCTGTCATCAACTTTTAACTTTTCACCTAAGTATTCTATATAAGTTGGAAAACCTTTTGTTGCCATTTTATATAATTTGAATTCAGAACCCCTTAGCTCATTTTCAGCTTGTATAAAATATCTTCCATCAGTCCAAAGTATGGCTTCATCTTCTGTAATCACTACAGTACCAGCAGAACCAGTAAATCCAGATATCCATATTCTACCCTTGTAGTATTCTGCTACATACTCTGATCCATGTGGGTCAGATGTAGGAATAAGATATGCTGTAATCTCTTTTTCTTTCATCAATTTTCTAAGATTTTTAATTCTTTCATTAACACTCATTTAAATTGCCTCCTTTTATTTTGTTTCTATTTTAAAGATAATATATACTTTGTCACTGTTTCTTATCTTTGTCACATCTTCTCTTTGTCATTCCGAGCCTGCGAGGAATCTTATCTTTAAAACCTATCTGACAAATCTTCCCAATTTGAATTAGTATTCTCAATTAAAAGATTCTTTTTCTCTCTAGTCCAACTTTTTATTTCTTTTTCTCTAAGGATTGCAGATTCTATATCTTCAGTACAATCAAAGTATACTAATTTATTTACATTATATTTTTTCGTAAATCCATCAACTAACTTATTTTTATGTTCATATATTCTACGCTCTAAGTTATTGGTAACCCCTGTGTATAAAACTTTATTATTCCAATTACATATCATATAGACATAATACAAATCATTACCCCTTAAGATTCCTCGCTTTGCTCGGATAAGCAGGGGACCAAAATCATCTTTTAGATTTTGTGTACATCGCTTAGTTTTCCCACCTAATGACATACTTAAGACATTCGTCTTAAGTATTAATTTATTCAATAATCAACTTACCTTTCCAAGGAACTATCAGAGTCTTTAACTCTTGTATATTTTTGTTTTCACTATTTAACCATATATCTTCACTATCTTTCTTAATTATTACAGGCATTCTCTCATGAATATGTTGCATTTGTTCATTTGCATTTATGGTTAGTATTGTAAATGCTTCATATTGTTTTCCATCATCATAAAAACTATTATATAGTCCAGCCATGGAAAATAAATTTTCTTCAATTGAAATTCTTCTCCTAACCTTCTT
This sequence comes from uncultured Tissierellaceae bacterium, assembly GCA_964477045.1. Lineage (GTDB taxonomy): Bacteria > Bacillota > Clostridia > Tissierellales > Tissierellaceae > CAYZDC01. Next base: position 2,335 of record CAYZDC010000105.1, read on the forward strand.
GTCTCCAACTTTTTCCCATTCAAAAAAACTTGTAGCTGGAATAATGCATCTTTTTTGGATAAAGGAATTTTTAAATGTAGGTTTAATATCTACAGTTTCTCCTCTAGCATTAATCAAAGGTTTTTTAGTAAAACTTGGCATAAAGCCCCACTTTAAAAAATCAATCTTTCTGTTTTCAATTTCTCTAATTATAGGTACTGTATTTGTAGGGAATATTTCTTCACTTCCTTCAAATTCTCTTTCACCTAACATAGCTTTGTAATGAGCTATTAAAACATCTATATCAGCATCTAAAGCATATCTTCCACACATATTATCACCTACCTATTCCTTTGTTTTCTCTATTTAGCCTTACAGAATAATATTTTATCATACTTTAACAAAAAAACCACCTCCTAAGAGATGGTTTCTTGTTTAATTAAAGTATTTTCTTTAAAAACTGACCTGTATAGGATTTTTTTACTTTACTTACTTGTTCAGGTGTTCCAACGGCTACTACTTCTCCACCCTTGTCTCCACCTTCTGGTCCTAGGTCAATTATATAGTCCGCAGTTTTAATTACATCTAAATTATGCTCAATCACTATCATAGTATTTCCACCTTCTACAAGCTGATTTAGCACTTTTATTAATTTGTGAATATCTGCAGAATGAAGCCCTGTTGTTGGTTCGTCTAGGATATAAATAGTTTTACCTGTATTTCTTTTGCTTAATT
>CAYZDC010000105.1:3058-5003 GCA_964477045.1 uncultured Tissierellaceae bacterium
TCACTCTTTGGGCTTCTCCTCCAGATAGTTCTGTGGAAGATTGTCCTATTTTTATATAGCCTAATCCTACATCAAATAGTGTATCAAGTTTTTTCTTGATTTTTGGTATATTCTGAAAGAATTTTGTTCCCTCTTCTACTGTCATATCCAATACATCGGATATGGTCTTGCCTTTGTACTTTACTTGTAAGGTCTCCCTGTTGTACCTCTTGCCTTTGCATACTTCACAGGGTACGTATACGTCTGGTAAAAAATGCATCTCTACTTTAAGGATACCGTCTCCCTTGCACGCATCACATCTTCCACCCTTTACATTAAAACTAAATCTACCTTTTTTATATCCTCTCATTTTGGCTTCATTAGTCATAGCAAAAACATCTCTTATACCATCAAACATTCCAGTATAAGTAGCTGGATTTGATCTTGGAGTTCTTCCTATAGGTGATTGGTCTATTACTATAACCTTATCTAAATATTCTAAGCCCTTTATATCTTCATATTTCCCAGGTTTAATCTTTGCACGGTTAACTTTTTGAGCTATGGCTTTATATAATATTTCATTGGTCATAGAGCTTTTTCCTGAACCAGAGACTCCCGTTATACAAGTAAAAAGTCCTACTGGTATTTTAACATCTATTTTTTTCAAATTATTTTCTTCAGCACCAATTATTTCTATCCATTTACCATTTGGCTGTCTTCTAGTTTTAGGTGTTTCTATTACCAATTTATGTGACAAGTATTGTCCGGTTATGGAATTAGGATTGTTTTTAATATCTTCTACTGTGCCCTCTCCTACTATATATCCTCCATGAATACCTGCTCCTGGTCCTATGTCTACTATATGATCAGCTTTATACATGGTATCTTCATCATGTTCAACTACTATTAGTGTATTACCTAAATCTGTTAAATTTCTCAAAGTTTTTAAAAGCTTATTGTTATCTCTTTGATGGAGCCCTATACTTGGCTCATCTAATACATATACAACTCCAACCAAGCTGGACCCAATTTGAGTAGCTAGTCTTATTCTTTGGGATTCTCCTCCAGATAAAGTGCCTGCTGTTCTTGACAGGGTTAAATAATCTAAGCCTACATTTCTCAAGAAGTTTAGCCTCTCATTGATTTCTTTTAACACCTGTTCTCCTATCATAGCTTGTTTTTCTGTTAGCACTAAATTGGAGAAGAATTCTATTGATTTTACAATAGATAAATCAGTAGCTTCAACAATATTTAGACCATTGACCCTGACTGAAAGGACTTCATCCTTTAATCTTTTTCCTTTACAAGTAGGACATGGGTCTTCTATCATAAATCCATCAATTCTATTCCTCATATAATCAGAATTCGTTGAGCGGTATCTTCTTTCTAAGTTTGGTATAATTCCCTCAAAAGTCCCATGAAAGCTTCTAGCTCCATCAAAATGACTATCAAAATCAAAGGAAATTACTTTTTTAGTTCCATATAATAATTCCTTGATTAATTTTTTTGGAGCTTCACTAAGAGGTTGAGTAATTTTAAAATCATGATTTTCAGCCAGTGTTTTAAATATTTGAAAATAGTAACTTGATTCGTTGGTGTTACTATAAGGTGCTATACCACCCTTTTCTATGCTTAAATCTGGATCTATTACCTTTGAAAACCCTAGTCCATTACAAGTTGGACACATGCCGAAAGGACTATTAAAAGAAAACATTCTTGGTGTTAGCTCTTCCATAGATATATTGCAATCCACACAAGACAGATTTTGACTAAATGTAAGTTTTTCTTTACCAATTACATCTATTAATACCAGTCCATCTGCCATTCTTAGTGCCATTTCTAAAGATTCTGCCAGTCTGCCTTCGATTCCTTCTTTTATAGCAATTCTATCAACTACTACTTCTATAGTATGAACTTTATTTTTTTCTAATTTAATTTCATCAGATATCTCATATGCTTCTCCATC
>CAYZDC010000105.1:5013-6108 GCA_964477045.1 uncultured Tissierellaceae bacterium
TAATAAATCCTTCTTTTTTAATATTTTCTAGGACTTTTAGATGTTCACCTTTTTTCCCCCTAATAACTGGTGCTAGGACTTGCAATCTAGTCCCATCTTCTAATTCCATTATACTATCAACCATTTGATCTACAGTTTGACTAGTAATCTCCTTGCCACATTTAGGGCAATAAGGAGTTCCAATTCTAGCATATAATAGTCTTAAATAATCGTAAATTTCTGTTACTGTTCCTACAGTAGATCTTGGGTTTTTGCTTGTAGTCTTTTGATCTATAGAAATGGAAGGAGAAAGACCTTCTATATACTCAACATCTGGTTTATCCATTTGACCTAAAAACTGTCTAGCATAACTAGACAAGGATTCTACATACCTTCTCTGACCTTCTGCATATATGGTATCAAAGGCCAAAGAAGACTTCCCTGACCCACTTAATCCTGTAAATACTATAAATTTATTTCGGGGTAATTCAAGGCTAATATTTTTTAAATTATTTTCCTTGGCTCCCCGAATAATTATTTTATCATTTTGCAAATTCTTCACCTCTTATTTTAACATCTTCTTCATTTCTCGAATCTTATCTCTTAATTCAGCTGCTTTTTCAAAATTTAATTCTTCAGCTGCTATAAACATGGCACCTTCTAATCCTATAATCATGGATTCTATTTCATCTTGGCTAAATTTATCTGAATAATCTTCTTCACCTTCAGCTACCATAGTGGCTTCTATTGTACCTCTAATACCCTTAATAATAGATGTAGGTGTAATATTATGGTCTTCATTATATTTAGCCTGTATTTCTCTTCTTCTATCTGTTTCACTTATGGCTTTTGCCATGGAATTAGTTATTCGATCTCCATACATAATAACTTTACCTTCTACATTTCTAGCTGCTCTTCCAGTAGTTTGAATAAGAGAAGTTTCTGATCTTAAAAATCCTTCTTTATCTGCATCTAAAATTGCTACCAAAGATACTTCTGGTAAATCTAGTCCTTCTCTTAATAAGTTTATTCCTACTATTACATCATACACTCCCAGTCTTAAATCTCTTATTATTTCAGTTCTTTCGATGGTTAAAACATCTGAGTGAAGATAGT
>CAYZDC010000106.1:0-6076 GCA_964477045.1 uncultured Tissierellaceae bacterium
TGCAGCAGCTATTGTTTCCCCTTCGTAACCTTCATACTCATTGCCATCAAATATGAATTTTATTTTTGGACCTCTTGTAAATTTTAAAATTGGATGTTCTTCAATACGCAATTTTGTCACCCCTTATTATTTTTTTGTATCTATTTCACAACATAATATGAAATACCACTTATAATTAATGCAATATTTATGCCAATATTCTCATCTTTCAAAGCTTGCAAATTTCACAACCATAAATCCCCAATATCTTAGTGTCAGTTTGTTGGCACTTAACAGCTAGACACCTTAAGTTTCCTGTCAATTTATTGACACTCGCCAGCTTATTGACGCTTTCTTGCATAAATACACAACATTTCTATTTTCTGTAAAATCCCTATTATATTCACCTAGATCTTGTATTTATCCATCTTAAAGTACAAAGTGCTTCTAGGAATATTAAGGAGTTTTGCTGCCTCAGTTTTGCTACCCTTGGCTATACTCATAGCCTTAATTATAGTTTCTTTTTCAACTTTTTCAACAATATTATTAATGTCTAAGCTATATATCTGATCCTTGTCCATTTCCCCAATAACAGTAGTTTCCATAACTTTTTCAATAATATTATCAGGTAAAAATCTAGCTTCCAGATTTTTACTATTGTTACTTATAGCATGTATTACTAACACCTTTACTACACTTTTAAGCTCTCTAATATTCCCTTCCCAATCCAATTGCTTTAATTTTATCATCAGGTCTGGATCAACGCCTTTTATGTTGCTACTATATTCTATACAAAATTTTTCAACAAATTCATTTACTAATTCTGGTATATCTTCTTTTCTTTCTCTTAAAGGCGGTATATGGATAAGTACACCATTTAACCTATAATATAAGTCTTTTCTAAAAGTACCTTCCTCAACCATTTTTGTAATATTCTTATTTGTTGCTGCTATAATTCTAACATCTAATTGAGTAGAAGTTTCACTACCTATCTTGGTAACTACTCCATCATCTAAAACTCTTAGAATCTTAGATTGCATACTTAATGGCATATCACCAATTTCATCTAAGAACAAAGTCCCACCGTTTGCTAGCTCAAATTTTCCTATTTTACCATCCTTTAAAGCTCCTGTAAAAGATCCTGTTTCATATCCAAATAGCTCTGATTCCATTAATTCTGTAGGAATAGCGCTACAATTTATAGGAACAAAATAGCCTTCCCTCCCACTCTCTTTGTGAATAGCTCTTGTGAAAATTTCTTTTCCCGTTCCACTTTCACCAGTAATAAGTATGCTCAAGTTGGACTTGGCCACAGATTTAGCAAGCTCAATAATTTGTAAAAACTTTTCATTTTTACCAATAATCTCTTTAAAAGAGCTTTTATCATTATTAAACTTAGACAACTCTAACTCTAGCTTACTAAGGTTTAATTGGGTCTTGTCTAATAACTCAGACATATTCATCAAATCTGAAATATCCCTATCATAACCAATACCACCTATGACCTTGTCTCCTGAATACAATGGTGTGGCACTAATAAAATTGTGGCAATTATCTCTGGGACTATTATACACATTTTTATAGGTTCTTTCTTCTTTTACGACTTTAGGTAAAAGAGCATTTGGAAAAAAGTCTAAAATTGGCTTGTTTAATATTTCTTCTCTACTAATACCATAATTTTTCTCTGCACTGGCATTCCAGAGCCTGGTAATTAAATTTTCATCTATGACAGTTATGGCTATATTAATGTCTTCAAATATTTTAAATAGGATTTCACAGCTACCCATTAAATTAGGCTCTATTAGCTCTTCTAATTTCATATTAGATTCCTCTCTTTCTACACATTCATCCCCACTTATTATAGTATATACGTGAGCCCTTTGTCAAAAGATTAGATATAAGGATATAGCAAAGAATTGCTTTTTTCTTAAGATTATTTCCCCATTATTTTAGATTTTTTAGCACAAATTCTCATAGCTTCTATAATTGAGGACCTAAATCCAGTTTTTTCTAAGCTAGCCACAGCTTCAATAGTAGTTCCTCCTGGTGAACATACCATATCTTTTAATTGCCCTGGATGGATTCCAGTTTCTAGTACCATCTTTGCTGAACCCATTACAGCTTGTGCTGCCATAGTATAGGCCTGTGCCCTTGGTATTCCTTCTAATACCGCTGCATCTGCCATAGCTTCAATCATTACAAATACATATGCCGGAGCAGATCCACTAACAGCAGTTACTCCATCCATTAAATATTCTTCAACTACTTCTGTTTTCCCAAAACTGTTAAATATGCTTAATATTTCTTGCATCTGTTTTTCATTATAATCATCACTTATAGAAAGAGCAGTCATACCAGCTCCTACCATAGCTGGAGTATTTGGCATTGCCCTTATTACTTTTGTATCAGGATTTAGGTGGCTTTTTAAGTAAGGCAAACTTATTCCAGCTCCTATTCCAATAACAATAGCCTCTTCTTTTACATGATCTTTTATTTCACTAAGAATTAACTCATATACGTTAGGCTTCACAGCCAATATAATAAAGTCAGCTTTTTTTGCTACCTCTATATTATCTATAGTGGTTAAGATCTTAAACTTCTTTTCTACCATTTCTCTAATAGGTGCAAATATTTCAGATGCAATGATTTGCTCTCTAGGTACTAGTTTTGAATCTATAATAGAACTAATCATAGCTTGGGCCATATTTCCACTACCAATAAATCCTATGGTTTTATTCATAATTAATCCCTTCCTTTCATAGCCACATTATACATATTACATACAAAAAAGGAACCCTAACGGTTCCTTTTATCTAAATATATTCTAGTAAAAGGAATATAAAGATATCTATTAATTACATGCCATAAACATTTCCTACTGGTAAGGTAAACATCATTCCAACTCCAGGCTTAGTTATATCTCCAACAATTCCTTTTACAGTATGGACTGCTTTTAATAACAATTCCTCATCCTCTATAACAGTAAAAATTGTTTTATTATATGGTCTAGAATTATCAAGAAAACTTCTAATAGCACCAAAGAATGGTTCACGTCCACTGCCGCTATTAGTTATAACTGAACCCATACCTTGACTATCTAAAACCGTTGCCCCTCTTACACCAATTTCAACAAAACTATCTAATATTTCATCTAAATATTCAATTTCATTTAGTACTATAAATAATACGTTCATCTTCTCACCTTTCCTTTCTAAATTGTAATTTTAGCATCCTTTGTTTTCTTTAAAGCCCCATTAACTTCTCCTGCTTTTGTTATTCCAATTTTTGCTAAAATTGGCCCCATTATTTCAAATACTAATACGCTAAATAATATTACGGCTATAATGGAATCACTAAATTGAGGTAATTGTTTAGCAACAATAATTGAAAGACCTATTGAAATACCCCCTTGAGTTAATAAACTCATTCCTAAATATTTCACTACCTTATCTGGTGCTTTTACTGCTTTAGCTCCGATTGAAGCTCCTAAAATCTTTCCTCCAGCTCTAGCAAAAATGTATCCTACACCTATTGCTCCTACTGTAGCCAATATACTTAAATCCAAGCTTGCTCCTGCAATTGTAAAGAACAATAAATATATTGGTGGTGCAAAATCATTTACCAGGTTAAATACTCTGTGAGAATTATGCATAAGATTTATAAGCATAGCCCCCATCATCATACAAGTTAATAATGGTGATAAATTAAAATAATTAGACATTCCACTGCCCAATATTATAAATCCTACAGTTATAGATAATTGCTCTTCTCTATTTTTAGATTTAGGAGCTATGTAACTTAATATAAATCCTAATATTGCTCCTAAAAGTATTGATCCTACTATTTCCATAATAGGAGTACCTACTATTTTTAAAATTGAATAGCTGCCTGTTCCGCTAGTAAGTTTTGCTATAGAAAGTGATATACCAAATACCATAATTCCTAGTGCATCATCTATGGCTACTACTGGCAATATTGTTTTAACTAAGGGTCCATTTGCTTTTAATTGTCGAATTACCATAAGTATACCTGCTGGTGCTGTTGCTGCAGACATACTGGCTATTACCAAACTAAATTCAAAGGGCTGTTTAAATACAAAATACATTGTACCAAAAACTACAACATATGCTCCTATAACTTCTGCTACTGCTATAAGCAATACATCTGCACCTGTTTTCTTCAAATCTTTTAATAAGAATTCACTACCAATACTAAATGCTATGGCTGCAAGTGCTAGTTCATTAATTATATCAAATTGGGCAGCTTCACCTGATTTGATTAAGTTTATAAATGAGGGTCCTATAAGCAATCCAGCTATTATATATCCTGATACATTTGGCAGTTTCAAATGACTTGCCAATCTTCCACCTAAAAGCCCTACAAATACTACTATTCCAAGCTTAAAAAGTACATCCAATTCTTCATCTCCTAATTTTATAATATCTATACCCTACTAGTATAGCCTTTAATCCTTAAGTTATCAAGTTGTTAAGGCTACATAGCTTACAATAATTATACTATGATAACAGGCAAAATAAAAGCCACGGTTTTTCCGCGGCTTTTGTCTTATATAATGCTACTATGCTCTAACTGGTTTCTTTTTAGCAACTTTTTCAGGGTTTTTCTTATAAATACCGGTTAACATTAATGCAATTGCACCGTCTCCTACTATGTTACAAGCAGTTCCAAAGCTGTCTTGAAGTGCAAATACTGACATTAATAAGGCTACCCCTGATGCATCAAAACCTAATATACCTATAACAATTCCAAGTGAAGCCATTACTGTTCCACCAGGTACTCCAGGAGCTCCTACAGCAAATACACCTAATAGCAGTACGAAAATAATCATATTTGTTACAGTAGGTAATGTACCATATAATATTTGTGAAATTACCATAACAAAAAAAGCTTCTGTAAGTATTGAACCACAAAGATGGATAGTTGCACATATTGGAATAGCAAAATCTACTACCTCTTCATCTAATACTGATGATTTCTTTGCAGAGTCTAGCGCTACTGATAGAGTAGCTGCTGATGACATTGTTCCAAGAGCTGTAAGATAAGCTGGTACATAGTGCTTAAATACTTCCTTAGGATTTTCACCAGACATAAATCCTGCAATAGCATATAATATTGCCAACCAAATAAATTGACCCACAATAACAATCAATATAACGCTTAAGAATACTGGTAATTGTTTAGTTATAGTACCTTCATAAGCAAGTCCTGCAAATGTTGTAGCTATGAAAAATGGAAGTACAGGTATTACCATTTTATTTACTACTGATAACATTACATTATTAAATTCATTAAATATACTTTCAAGAGTTTTTGAATTTGTCCAAATTATAGTTAATCCCATTACAATTGCAAAAACCAAAGCAGTCATAACTGACATAATTGGTGGAATATTAAGTTGGAAAACTAATTCTGGTATTTCCTTTAAAGCTTCCAAGGTAGTTGCAATATTTAACCCAGGAATAATTATATATCCAGCCAAGGTAGCGAAAAAAGCTGCACCAATTGATGAAAGGTACGCAATAATTAATGCTGATCCTAACATCCTACTTGCATTGGATTTTAAACCTGTAATAGAAGGTGTAATAAATCCTATTATTATTAATGGAACACAGAAAAATATAAATTGACCTAAAATATGTTTTATAGTCATTATAATACCAATAATGCTTTCATTTACAACCAAACCTATACCTAATCCTATAGCAACTGCTAACACAAGTACTACTATAAGATTATCCCTAATTCTTCTCTTTGCCAATATAATCACTCCTAATATTTATTCACCCATCATAATATGGATAATTTCACTATCAGCAGATTTCATACCTTCTATACAAAATTTGCCTAAGTTTTTAATAGTTTGTTCTGCCACAGGGTCAACAATTCCATCAGTATCATTAATAAACACATTAGCCATAGCAAGTTTTGCTTGGATAATTGCTTCTGATGATGCAGTTGATAATTTAAATGCGCACCCCCCTTTGGCACCATCGCATACCATGCCAGCTAAAGCTCCTACCATGTTTTTGATTGCACCACCTATTTGTATATTATTTCCCCCTAAGGCCCAAGTAAT
>CAYZDC010000107.1:0-6025 GCA_964477045.1 uncultured Tissierellaceae bacterium
TTCAGGATTAACAATTAAGTCTACATATCTTTGTCTGTATCTTAAATCCTGATCTTTTAGTCCATGAAATTTTTCTGGTAATATTTGTAATGACTTTGTCATTAAAAGTAGCTCACTTACTCTAATGGACACTTCACCAGCTTGAGTTTTAAAGACTTCTCCTTGAATACCAACTATATCACCAATATCTAAAAGGGATAAATCTGAATATGCTTCTTTACCAACTGCATCTTGTTTTATAAATAATTGAATTCTACCTTCACTATCTTGAAGATCAATAAAGCTAACCTTACCGTGTCCTCTCCTAGACATTATCCTGCCAGCAATAGCAACTTTTTCACCTTCTAATTCTTCAAAGTTTTCATGTATATCTTTACTATAATGTGTGTAATCAAATTTTTCTACTAAGAAAGGGTCTTTTCCTTTTTGGATTAGTTCCTTAAGCTTTTCCCTTCTTATCATAAGCATTTCATTTAAGTTTAATTCAGTTTCTGACATAATCATTCTCCTTCCTACAGAATTACTTACCTGGCAATTTTCAATATCTTGTATTTTATGTTACCATCTGGTACCTTGACCTCTACTTGGTCTCCAGGTTTCTTCCCTAAAAGAGAACTACCTAAAGGAGATTCGTTTGATATCTTTCCTTTAAAAGGATCTGCTTCTGCAGAACCTACAATAAGATATTCCATTTCTTCATTGTATTCCATGTCATTAACTACTACCTTTGATCCAATACTTACAACATCTGTAGTAATTTCATCTTCATCTATTAGTTTTGCATTTCTTAGCATTGTTTCAACTTTTGCAATTCTTTCTTCTAATTGAGCCTGTTCATTTTTTGCTTGATCATATTCTGAGTTTTCACTTAAGTCTCCAAAATCTAAAGCAGTCTTAATCCTAGTTGCAATTTCCTTTCTTCTAACTGTTTTTGCTATTTCTAGTTCTTCTTCAAGTTTCATTAACCCCTCTGGCGTTAAGAATACATGTTTTTGTGTCATAAAATTTCTCTCCCTTTTAATATAAAATAAAGTCCGAAGACTTAACCCATGACTTTCACGGTTTAGTTGTATTTCCTAAAATATGAGCCCCTGTATAATCTCCCATACTATGCAGAATATTATAAACAAGCAAGACACCATTGTCAAGCTATTACGGTAGAAAAGGATTAATCATATTCTTACTATGACAATTCTTCTAAATAATTTAATAAAGTTATTTTCATTTCCTCTTTAGTTACCATGGTATTAATCTTATTTTTGACTTCATTAGAGCCCTTCATTCCTTTTAAATACCATGCTATATGCTTTCTCATTTCTCTTACACCCATACGTTCACCTTTTGCTATACAAATCATATTCAAATGTTTTATTGCCATATATATAACTTCTTCATAAGTTGGACCTATATCCTCATGTCCATTTACTAAAAGTCCTATCCTCTTAAAAATCCAAGGATTACCCATGCAGCCTCTACCGATTGCAATGGCATCACATTTTGTTTGTTCTAATAACCTTATACCATCAATAGGTTGGAATATATCACCGTTGCCTATTACTGGAATGTTTATAGTTTCTTTTACCTTTTTAATAAAGTCCCAATCTGCATCTCCGCTATAGAACATATCTCTAGTTCTTCCATGTATTGTCAGAGCACTGATACCCTCATCTTCAGCTATTTTAGCTATTTCCAATCCATTTATACTATCTTTATCCCAGCCCATTCTGATTTTTACAGTAACTGGCTTATTAGAGGCCTTTACTACTTCACGGAATATACTTCTAGTTAATTTAGGGTTCTTCATCAATGCTGCCCCATCCCCATTTTTAACTATTTTAGGAGCTGGACAACCCATATTAATATCTATTATATCAATGTCATTCCTGGGATTTAAATATGTTTCTACAATTTTACCCATAATTATCTCATCAGAGCCAAATATTTGTAATGCTACTGGTCTTTCTCTAGGGTCAATAGAAGTTAAGTCTTCTGTCTTTTCATCTTTGTAATACATACCCTTAGCACTTACCATTTCTGAAAATACAAGACCTGCTCCCATTTCTTTGCAAATAATTCTATATGTTAAATCAGTAACACCTGCCATAGGTGCTAAAAATATATTATTTTCTAATTTTACATTTCCTATTAACATTATCTATACCTCACCATTAATAAATAAGTAAGTAGCAATATTACTACTTACTTATTTCTCTCATATATTATTTTTAATCCTTCTAAAGTAAGCAGTTTATCTATGGTTTTTATATATTTACTCTCACTAGAGATCAAATTAGAAAAACCACCAGTTGCTATAACTTTTATTTCACCTGTTGTAACTTCCATCTCTTGGATCATTCGTTCTATCATATAATCTACTAGGCCAATATAACCATAAACCAAACCAGATTGTATGCTATTAACAGTGTTTTTTCCTATTACACTGGGGGGTTTAGCTATTTCCACCTTTGGTAGCTTGGCTGTTCTCATAAATAAAGCTTCTGCGGATATATTAATTCCTGGTGTAATAGCGCCCCCAAGGTATTCTCCATTTTCATTTACAGCACAAAATGTTATAGCTGTTCCTGAATCAACAATTATTATAGGTCCACCATATTTTTCATAAGCAGCTACTGCATTAACAATTCTATCAGCACCTACTTCTTTTGGATTGTCATATTTTATATTCATCCCAGTTTTTACTCCTGGTCCTATTACAATTGGATCAATTTTTAAATACTTTTTGCTCATGGCAGGTAACGTATGCATAAGTGTTGGAACTACAGATGAAATAATTACATCTTCTACGTCCCTAATATATAAACCCTGATATCTAAATATCTGTTCAAATAATAGGCCATATTCATCAGATGTTCTATTTTTTTCTGTAGATATTCTCCAATTATAAAGCAATTCTTCATCCTTATATACACCAAATACAATATTTGTATTACCTACATCTATAACTAATAACAAATTATTCACCTTCAATCTTTCTTCTTCCTTTAAGTGCATTAACTACACTTGAAACAATTATAATTGCGATTATGCCTTCTGGAATACCATTTGTGACCCCTATACCAAATATTATTTTACTTGCTAAATTAGGGTCTAATCCTAATTTTTCAACAAACATGGTACCATAAAATAAGTAGATCATAGTTAATACTAGTCCTGTATTTGTAATAGTACCAGCAATAGTGCTTAATATTACATCTAAGGAGCTATGCTTGTACCTTACAGTTGTTATATAAAATGCTATTAAAGTCAAAACCATAAGACCTACATTCATTAATAAAATATATATGCTATCTGAATTTTTGATATTACTAAATATGCCAACCCCAAGGTATATTATTATACCAATCCAAAGTAGATATAGAAGGGTTAAGGTTTTTTTGTTTCCTAGTTTTTTTAAAGCACTATATACATAATAAGTTACTAAGCCAATTAAAATTCTAGGCACTACAGATACCATTGGATTTAAAAATACCACAGATACTGGGGTAGGATTAGAAATGGCATTAAATATACTAAACAAGCCAAATATAAGGCCTACTAAAGCACCAACTACAGGCCCTTCCATAATAGCACCTATAATTACTGGTATATGCATAATAGTTGCTCTGGTTGGCCCTACAGGTATAAAACCTAATGGAGTCATTCCCAGTACTGCAGAAATTGCTCCAAGAACACCTATAATTGCCATTTTTCTTACATTGAAACTTTTCTTATTTTTCATAATACTACCTCCGTTCTAGTTCCATTAAGGATACCAGTCGATTTTTTTCTTACATTTACTCTATTTTAAGTCTAGTCTATAAATAGTACTAGCCGCATCAATAAGATAATATACCTTTCTTCTACTATTAGTCAATAGTAATTATATGATATCTGAATAACTATATAGTCCATCAATAGATTTTGCTTCTAAAATAGCATTAGTAATAGCTCTTGACATTACTTCAGCTGCCAAGGTTCCTACAATATTTACATCAGATTTAACCGTATTTGTAGCCATGGTAAATATTGTATCTCCATCCATCATAGAATGAACTGGATTTATTGACCTGGCAAATCCATTGTGAGCCATTTGCGATACTTTATTTGCTTCAGCTTTAGTCAAGATTGCATTTGTACCAACTATACCTATAGTAGTATTTTCAATAGAAAATCCTAAGTCTACTTTATTTTGCGTCATAATCTCAATTGTATTTAACAATTTTTTATTTTCATAATCATATACACCTGCAATTTGTTCACCTGTCTTATGATTATATATATCCCCAAAGCTATTAACTGAAACTATAGCACTAACTACCAAGTCTCCAAACCTTATACTAGCACTACCGATTCCTGATTTCATACCATTATTAGGCCCCATTATTTTCCCAACTGTAGCTCCCATTCCACATCCTATATTTCCCTGTCTTTTTTCTGTAATGGAAGCATCTTTAGCAGCCCTATAACCCATTTCTAAATCAGGTCTTATTTTAGGATTTCCAATAGCTAAATCAAATATTACTGCAGAAGCTACAATAGGTACTGTGGCAACCCCAACATTAAATCCTACTTCCTGCTCTTCTAAATACTTCATAACACCAGTGGCAGCATCTAACCCAAAGGCTGACCCACCTGCTAAAACAAGGGCATGTATTTTATCTATCATGTTTTCTGCTTTAAATAAATCAGTTTCTCTGGTTCCTGGAGCTCCACCTCTAACATCTACTCCTCCTGTGGCTCCTTCTGTGCATAAGACAACAGTACAACCAGTAATGCCTTCTTGACTTTGACTATGACCTACTTTTAGACCTTTTACATCTGTAATATAACCTAAATACATAATAATAAGCCCCCTTTTATGGATTAATATCTTGGAAACCACCTCTGCCACTACCTACGAAACAATATCAAAAACAAAAAGGCGGGAAAATTCCCACCTTCAATTTATTTATCTATTTCTTCTTCTGATTCTTCTTCAGCCTCTTTTACAGTTTCTTCTACTGTTTCATCTAAAGTTTCTTCAGTTTCTTCTACTATTTCTTCTACTTCTTCTGTTTCCTCTTCTAAAACTTCCTCTATTTCCTCTCCTAAAAATACGCTTTCAAATTCTCTTGCATCTAGGGTTTCTTTTTCAAGTAAAGCTTGAGCAAGTCTATGAAGTGTTTCCATATTTTCTTTTAATAGCTTTTCTGCTTTGTGATAGGCCACATCTATTAATCTTCTCATTTCTTGATCTATAGCAGAAGCCACATCTTCTGAATAATTTCTACCTCTACCCATATCCCTACCTACAAATACTTCTTCTTCATCTGTGCCATAGGTCATAGGTCCAAGTCTATCACTCATACCATAATGTGTAACCATTGATCTAGCTATTTTAGTAGCTCTATCTATGTCGTTTTGTGCTCCAGTGCTTATATCTCCTAATACTAAAGCTTCAGCAACTCTACCACCTAAAAGAATAACCAATCTATCTTCCATCTGCATTTTAGTAGCATAGTTTCTTTCTTCTTCTGGAATATATGAAGTAAATCCACCTGCCATGCCCCTAGGTATTATAGTAACCATATGGACAGGGTCAGTTCCTGGAGTTAATCTACCAGTTAATGCATGACCTGCTTCATGATAAGCAGTAAGTTTTCTTTCTTTCTCACTAACTACCTTGCTTTTCTTTTCAGGTCCTGCTTGAACTTTAATAGATGCTTCTTCAATTAATACCATAGGAATAGATTTTAAATTGTGTCTAGCTGATAATAAAGCTGCTTCATTAACTAAGTTTTCTAAATCTGCTGGTGTAAATCCTGCAGTTCTTCTTGCTACTACTTTAAGATCTACATCTTTATCCAATGGTTTTGTTCTAGTATGAACCTTTAAAATTGCTTCTCTACCTTTTATATCTGGTAGCCCAACATAAATAGTTCTGTCAAATCTACCGGGTCTAAGTAGTGCAGGGTCTAATATATCTGCTCTATTTGTGGCAGCCATAACGATAACACCTTCATTTGTTGCGAAACCATCCATTTCA
>CAYZDC010000108.1:0-6003 GCA_964477045.1 uncultured Tissierellaceae bacterium
TAGATACCTTTGTTCTAAAATGTTCAATTCCCATTGAAAGGTCACATTGGTAGATATAGTAAGGTCTTACTCTCATTTTAACTAAACCATGTACCAGGTCTTTCATTATATGTGGACAGTCATTTACGCCTCTTAATAATACGGATTGGTTTCCAAGTGGAACTCCTGCATCTGCTAATTTTCTACAAGCTTCTCTAGCTTCTGGTGTTAACTCTTTTGGATGATTGAAATGCGTATTTAACCATACTGGATGGTATTTTTTTAACATATTTACTAAATCATCTGTTATTCTTTGTGGAAGAACTACTGGTGCACGGCTTCCTATTCTAATTATTTCTACATGAGGTATTTCTCGTAATGATTTTATAATATATTCTAATCTTTCATCACTTACTAATAATGCATCTCCACCAGAAAGTAATACGTCTCTTACCTGAGGTGTATTTCTAATGTATTCAATACCTGCATCAATTTTATCCATTGGAACACCTTTGTCCAATTGGCCAGCAAATCTTCTTCTTGTACAGTGTCTACAATACATAGAGCATTGGTCAGTTATTAAAAATAAGACTCTATCCGGATATCTATGAGTTAATCCTTCTACTGGTGAGTCCACATCTTCATCTAGTGGATCTTCCATATCTGATTCACTTTCATAGGTTTCCATTATTGTAGGTACTGCTTGCAGTCTTACTGGACACTTATGATCTTTTGGATCCATTAAGGATGCATAATAAGGAGTGATCCCTACTCTAAATTTCTTAAGTACTTCACCTACATCTAATTCTTCTTGCTCTGTCATATCTATAACTTCTTTTAATAATTCAACATCATTAATTCTATTTCTAACTTGCCATCTCCAGTCATTCCATTCTTCTTCTGTTACATTTGCCCATGGTTTAATTTCATTATAATGACGCATAAATTTGTTTCCTCCTTTTAGTTTTAGTGAATGGCTTTCGGACCGTGGAGGGCCACGCTCCCTACAAATTCCTAAAATCTTTTGATTTTAATTGTCCATTGTCAATTGTCCATTGTCAATTGCCTAAGCGTATAGCTCTGTAAATATATCCCTCAACACTTGTGATTCTCGCATTATGTTTAAGGATATTGCTGCATGGTCTTTGGTGTAGCCGTTTCCTACTATCATAGTTACGTCTTTGCCCACTCCTTCTGCTCCTAGGGCTGCTTTTGTAAAGCTAGTAGCCATGCTAAAGAAGTATACAATTCCTCCATTTTTAGTCATTAGTATACTGGACATTTCTGTGTTTGGAATATTAACTACGTTTATTACAACATCTGCCATTTCTCCATTAGTTGCTTCTGATACTTTTTCAAGTAGTTCTATTGCATCTGTAGCATTGGCTTTAATGTATACATCTGCTAAGTTTGCTTTCTTTACTCTTTCAATAGTTTTATCTCTAGAGCCTACGCAAATTACTTTGCCAGTTACTCCTGCTCTTTTTTTAGCTTCATACAAGCAAAGCATTCCTGATTTACCTGTGCCACCTAGTACTACCACTGTATCTCCAGGACGTACTAATTTTGCAGTTTGTGCTGGTGCACCTGCTACGTCTAATACTGATAGGGCTAAATTTTCCGGTAAGTCATCTGGTAATACTGCATAAATTCCTGATTGGAATAATATTGCTTTACCCTTAATATCCACTTGATCTACTTCTGGTCTAATTTCTAAGAATTCATCAATTCTAAGTGGTGTTAGGGATAAGGATACTAATGTAGCTATTTTATCTCCTACCTTTAAATCTGTTTTTCCTTCTAAGGCTGGTCCGATTTTTTCTATAGTCCCAATTAACATTCCACCTGAGCCAGTTACTGGGTTTTGATGCTTTCCTTTTGATTCTACAATACCAAGCATTATCTTTTTAATATCTTCTAAATTACCCTCTGCTTGCTCTTTTATTTGAGTAAAACTAGCTGAGTCAATGTTTAGTGTTTGTACATCAATTAATATTTCATTGTCATATATTTCCATATTATTGTCTATCTTTAACGCTGGTTGTGGTAAAACCCCTACCGGATCAATAACCCTATGGGTTCCGTAAGGATTGCCTTTCTTAAATTCCATATGTATTCCCCCTTATAATATTAAAATACTTCCACTAGATCATATTGCAAGAATTGTGCCAAGGTTGGCCCTTGCTGTGCAATGGCTCAACAGTGAGATTTGTAATGAAAGATTATATTGGGAAAAGGTTTTAGTGCCCAATTATCGGCAGTGAACAGTTAACAAGGAACAGCGAACAGTTAAATTCAAAAGATTTAAAGAGGAGATTCTCACGCTACGCTCAGAATGACATTCACCATAGGTGCTATTATGGGGAGAACGGTGAGGGTACCGTTCCCTACGGATGGTGTTGGTGGGTGTTTTTGTTTTTCGTTGTTCACTGTTCACTGTTCACTGTTCGTTGTTTTTTCATCTTATACTGCAGTGTTTGTCTCGGTATTTGCAACAAGTCTGCTGCGTGGGTAATGTTGTTTTCTGTTCTTTTTAGGGCATCTTGGATTAGTTCACGTTCTTTGTTTTCTAGGATTTGGATTAAGGATAGTTGTTTATCCGGGCTTAAATTGTTGGTATTTTTAAATTTTGCTGGGATGTGGTAGATTTCTATGGTTTTCATATCATTTATACTCATTATTCCTTCAATTAAATGCTCTAGTTCTCGCACATTGCCTTCCCATTGGTAATTGTTAAAAGTATTTAGCACTTGTTTAGATACTCCTATAACTTTTTTATTTAAGCGCTTGTTAAATTTTTGGATAAAGTAATCAGTTAGTAATGGAATATCATCTTTTCTTTCTGTTAATATTGGAATGTGAAAGCTTATAATATTTAGTCTATGATATAAGTCCCTTCTTAACTGGTTTTTTTCTATGGCTTCTTCTGGGGGAATGTTTGTTGCTGTAATAATTCTTAAATCCAGATGAATTGTGCTATTTCCTCCAACTCTTCTAATATTTCCATCTTGTATTACTCTTAACAGTTTTGATTGTAATTCTAAGGGCATTGAGTTTATTTCATCTAAAAATAGGGTGCCCTTGTGGGCTAATTCAAATAGTCCAGGTCTATCTTCTGCTCCAGTAAATCCACCTTTTGTAGTACCAAAGAGGATTCCTTCTAATAGTGAAGAGGGCAGGGCTGCACAGTTTTGAGCAATAAAGGGTTTGTCTTTTCTCTTACTGGCATTGTGGATAGCATGTACAAACAATTCTTTTCCTGTTCCTGTATCTCCTGATATAAGTACTGATGCATCTGTTTCTGCAGCTTTTAAAGCTATCTTTTTTAATCTTAGCATTTCTGCATTTTGCCCAATTATATCCTCTATGGTAAATTTTGCATTTTCCTTTGATTTTAGGGCTTTTGTATCTGCCTTGGTTGTAAATAATTGGTCTTGCAAGTCTACTATTTTTTCAGACATTTCTCTAACTGTGGTTATGTCTTTTGATATTTCTATGGCTCCAAGGATTTCTCCATCGCTTACTATGGGAATCGATGAGTTTATTGTGGTTATTTTTTTGCCTTTATAGTTTAAAAATGTTTGTTCTTCTTTAAATATTGGCTTGCCTGTTCCAATTACAGTAAGTAGTGTACTGGTATGTTCTGTAAGTGATGGATAAATTTCCAGTAGGTGTTTGCCTATTACTCTTTTACTTTCTACTCCATCTATACCTTCAGCAAATATATTGTAGTAGGCTATTTTTCCATTTTTATCTATAATATGAATTCCTTCTTCTAAATAATCTAAGATCTGAAATATATTATCTTTGAAAAACAAATTTTCCATTAAATCACTCCTAGCGCATAATATTTGGCATTAACTGCCTAGTTTCTGGCAGTCTCTTGTAATAAATAGGGCGGAATAGAAACCACCCTGTAAATGCATTATATCATAATGTTATATTGTTTTGCATATATATACTTTGTCTATAATTTCTAAGAGCTTTTCCCTTGCTGCTATTATAGTTTCTTCATTTTCAAATAAGCCAAATACAGTTGGTCCACTACCACTCATAAGAGTTCCTAAAGAACCACTGGCCATCATATTGTCCTTGATCTTTTGTATAATTGGGTGCTCCTCAATTATTATAGCTTCCATTATATTTTTAAAATTCTCCCCTACACATTTTAAGTCTCTTTTATCCATACATGATATTAATTTAGAGATGTCCATATTGTGATGATCCCCTAAATTTAATTTATTGTATGCATACTCAGAAGATACTCCTAAACCAGGATTTCCAAGAAGTATGTGAACATCCTTAAAGGGTTTTAAAGGGGTTAGGATATTTCCTATACCCTTCCCTAGTGCTGTGCCTCCTAAAAGACAAAAGGGAATATCTGCTCCTAATTTAACTCCTATTTCCATCAATTCTTCTAGGAATAAGTTTAAATCCCATATTTGATTTAAAGCCTTTAAGGTTGCAGCTGCATTGCTACTACCTCCAGCTAGTCCAGCTGCTACAGGTATGTTTTTTTCTATTACTATGTGAATACCACTTTCAACTCCGCTTAAGTCTCTTAGGTATTTCCAAGTTTTATAAACTAAATTACTTTCATCTAAGGGTATTTTCAACCCTTTAGATTCGATTTTAATACCCCTATCTATTTCTTTGAAAATCAATCTATCCTTTAAACTAATTTGTTGCATTACAGTATTTAATTCATGATATCCATCTGCACGTTTATATAAGACGTCCAGGGCTAAGTTGATTTTTCCATAGGATTCTACTATTGTTTTATTCATTATTTTTCTCCTTTGCCACGACTAAACCACATTATATCATAGATTAATTTCTTTTAATATATGATTTTTTGCATTAAAAAACTGTACTCTTAGTCGCTAAACTAATAGTACAGTAATCTTATGATATTTTAGCTTGTTGTGGGACTTCATTTATAACTGTAACTTCTACAGTTGAAGTCAATATATCTGAGTAAGTATATGATACTCTCCTTACGCTGTCATATTCATTGGCTATTTTTACAACAAATAAACTTGGATATGCAGATTCTAATATGCCTTCCTTAGTTGTAGTTCTTTTTCTGCCTTTATTTGCTTTTAGTATTACTCTTCGACCAATACATTGTTCTAAATCTTTACGAATTCTGGTTACACTGTTCATTTCCAAAAAAATCAACCACCTTCAAAGCATTCTCTCCTAATTCAGGAGGCAGAAGGAGTGCGTAAGACACTCACATTACTTATTATAGCATAGTATGTTGATTTTGTCAAATTAAATGATTAATTATACTATTCTTCAGGTGTCTTGTCAATTAATTTAGAGAGAAATATGTTTAAATAAATTTAACAATTTTTTTCTTTACTTTTAATATAAATTACAGTACAAATTACAAGCTTAATAATCTTGTAGCTAGGGTAAAGTATACTGCTAAACTGAGCCCATCTACTATAGTTGTAATAAGTGGTCCTGCCATTATAGCAGGGTCAAGCTTTAATCTCTTTGCCATAAGAGGTAATACTCCGCCTACAACTTTTGACATTACTACTGTCATAAATAGGGTTACGCTAACGGTTATAGATATGGCTAATCCCACCTTGTCAAAGGTCATAAGCCTAATAAAGTTTACAATAGCAAGTACAGATCCTACTAAAAATGAAATCCTAAATTCTTTCCATAATACTTTCCAGCCATCAGATAATTTAATATCTCCTACGGCTAAACCCCTTATTATTAAGGTGGAAGACTGGCTTCCTGAGTTTCCTCCTGTATCCATTAGCATTGGAATAAATGCAGACAATAAAACTACAGAGGACAATATGTTTTCATATTTACCCATTATTCTAGCAGTAAAGATTCCGGAAATCATAAGTATTAATAGCCAAGGCAATCTATTCCTTGCTAGTTGAATTACACTTGTGTCTAGGTATTCTGTCTCTGAAGGAGACATTGCAGCCATTATTTGGAAGTCTTCTGTTGTTTCTTGTTCAATAACATCCATAATATCATCAACAGTTATAA
>CAYZDC010000109.1:0-5988 GCA_964477045.1 uncultured Tissierellaceae bacterium
TTCAGCTGGTGTTTCATAGGTAGGTCCTGTTAACCACATATAAACTCCTTCTTTTAAATCTATATTTAATTTTTCACCTGAAGCTTCAGCTACCTGGATCAAATCTCTATTGTAAGCATAGCTCATATCTACAAATCTTGGCCCCAAGCTATCTAAGTTAATTCCACGTAGTGGATTTTGTCCTGTAAAGTTTATATGGTCTTTTATAATCATCAGATCTCCTGGAACAAAGTCTTTATTACTACCTCCTGCTGCATTGGTTACTATTAAGTTCTTTATTCCTAAACCTATCATTACTCTTACAGGAAAGGTCACATCAGCAAGAGGGTAACCTTCATAATAATGAAATCTGCCCTGCATAGCTATAACTTTTTTACCACCTAAATCTCCTACAACCAATTGGCCTGCATGACCTTGAACTGTTGATACAGGAAAGTTAGGTATATCTCCATAGCTAATCTTTATCCCATTTTCTATTCTATCAGCTAATCCCCCTAGACCTGAGCCTAATATCATTCCAATTTCAGGTATGTCTGTTAATTTCTCCTTTAAAAATTCTACAGTTTCTTTTATTCTATGCATATAATTCATATTATCCCTCCTAAAATAGTTCCTAAAAACCTACTTTTGCTTGGCCTTAAAGTAGTCTCTAGCTAAGTATATACCTATAATAGTTTTAGCATCCATAATTTCTCCCCTATCAATCATCTTTAGGAGATCTTCTATTTTTAATTCTTCACATACGATAAATTCGCCTGAATCTGGCTCTGCAGTACCTTCTACTAAGTCTTCACCTAAAAATAAGTACATTTTCTCATTACAATATCCAGGGCTTGTGTAAAATTCATAAAGATAAGTTAACTTATTTGCTACATAGCCGGTTTCTTCTTTTAATTCCCGCACTGCAGTTTCCCTTGGTTCCTCATTTAATTCCAGTTTGCCAGCAGGTAACTCATATAAGAAACGTTCCACTGCTTTTCTATACTGTTTAACTAAAATCATAGAATTATGTTCAGTAACTGGGATAACTGCTACTCCACCTGGGTGTTCTACAATTTCTCTTTTAGAATATTTTTTGTCAGGAAGCTCTACTGTATCAATTCTCAAATTTACAATTTTGCCTTCATATAGCTTGTCACTTTTCATTGTTTTTTCTTCATAAAGCGCCACAAAATTACCTCCTTGCTATATTTGTATATTCTCCATTATATCACATATTCTATATCACTGTCATTTCCAGTTGTTTCCTTATTTTCCCAACTTCTTAGTCATTTCCAACATTTCCCTAGCATGGTTCATTGTAGTCTCTGTCACATTTACTCCACCTAAAATCCTAGCCATTTCCATTACTCTTTCTTCATCTGTTAACCTTGTAATAGTAGTTATAGACTTATTATTGCTCATCCCCTTATGAATCAAGTAATGGCTATCAGCTAAGGCTGCAATTTGAGGCAAGTGGGATATGGAGATTACTTGATGCTTGCTAGATATTTTGCTTATTTTTTCTCCTACAACCTGGGCAGTTCTGCCACTTATGCCTGTATCTATCTCATCAAATATAAGGGTTGGAATACCATCATATTCAGCTAATATACTTTTAAAACCTAGCATAATCCTGGACATCTCACCACCAGATATAATTTTTGATAGTGGTTTTAACTGTTCTCCAGGATTTGTAGATATTAAAAATTCTATTTGGTCCATACCATCAGCACTTATACTTTTACTTTCTTTAAAACTTACCTTAAATACTATATCCTTCATATTTAATTCTTGAAGTTCGCTGCTTATCTTCACTTCTAAGTCTTTAGCTATAGCCTTACGTTTAAGGGTCAGTTCTTTAGATAAGTCTAAAGACACTTCTTCAATTTTATGGATACTTTCATTTAGTCTTTTTATTTTTTTATCATAGTTTAAAATCACATCTAATTCATCTTGGATATTAAACATAAATTCATTTATCTTTTCTACAGAGTTACCATATTTCTTTTTTAATCTATTTACAGTATTCATTCTATCAGTTAAATAAACTAAAGTTTCCTCATTTAAATCTAAAGATTCCATATAATTTCGAATTTCTTTGTTAATATCTTGTAATTCAAGTCCCACTCCCTCAATCCTTTGTAAAAGAGGGGCCAAGTCCATATCATACTTTTTTAAACCATTTAAAACACTAATATTTTTGTGGATTAAGTCTATAATAGATATATTCTCAAAATTATCACCATTTAATGAATCTAATACTTCTCCCACTCCCATAGCTATGGTTTTAATATTGTTGACTCTATTAAACTGATTTTCTAAATCCTCATCATCAGCTGGGCTTAAATTTGCAGATTGGATTTCTTGGATTTGAAATTTTAAAAGATCTATTTGTCTTTCTTTTTGGGCAGAATTTATATTCATTTTTTCCAATTGCTTTTTAAGTTCTGCATACTCTTCAAAGTTCTTTTTTAATTCAGCTTTTAAAATATTAAATCCTTCATCACCAAAGCTATCTATTAGGGTTTTATGGTTAGGTATATGTAATAGGGATTGGTGTTCATGTTGGCCAAATATATCTACTAAATTATATGAAATACTATTTAAGATTCCCAAAGTTACAGTTCTACCGTTTATACGAGAAATACTTGGACTATTGATGAAGATTTCTCTAGTTATTATAACCAGTCCATCTTCTTCCATATCAATACCATGTTCTTGGAATAATGCTTCTATTATTTCCTTGTTTTCAATATAAAAAAGAGCTTGTATAACAGCTTTCTTTTCACCTGTTCTAATTAAACTCTTTGTGCTTCTTCCACCTAATACAATACCTAAGGCTTCTATGATTATAGACTTACCTGAACCTGTTTCACCTGTAAGCAAATTAAGGCCTTTAGTAAATCCGATTTTCAAATCTTCAATTATGGCAAAATTTTGAATGCTAAGTTCTAATAGCATAAGTTTTCCCCCAAATACAAAATTTATTTTAGATCTTCATATGCCTGATCCAAAACACTATTAATTTTTTCTACAGTAATAATATCTTCTCCATTGTTTTTTAAGTGGATTAAAAACTCAATATTTCCCTTAGCACCCGTAATAGGAGAAAATCCTAAATTAGCTGGAACTAAATCTATTGACCTAGAAAATTCTACAATTCTATTTAATACTTCAAAATGAATATTTCTATCTCTTACTATTCCATTCTTACCAACTTTTCCTTTTCCAGCTTCAAATTGAGGCTTTACCAAGGCTACAATCTCGCCAGTATCAGTCAATAAGGATTTAGCAACTGGAAGGACTAATTGTAGGGATATAAAGCTAACATCTATTGAAATAAAATCTAATTTTTCTCCTATGTCCTCTTCTGTAACATGTCTTATGTTAGTTCTTTCCATTACCACAACCCTAGGGTCGTTTCTAAGCTTCCAATCCAATTGACCATAACCAACATCCACTGCAAATACTTTTAGACTACCTGACCGCAGCATACAGTCTGTAAATCCACCAGTAGAAGCCCCTATATCCATAGCTACAGCATTAGTGAGAGTTATATTGAAATCCTCCATGGCTTTTTCTAATTTTAATCCACCTCTACTTACATAAATAAGAGGATTTTTAAGGATCTTTATATCTGCACTTTCTTCTATTTTTTCGCCTGGTTTATCTATTCTCACTGTACCCACATAAACGGAGCCCTCCATAATTACTCTTTTACCTTTTTCTCTTGATTCTACTAATCCCTTATCAAATAATAACTGATCTGCTCTTTTTTTCATAATCTCTTCCTTTTTTATACTTTTCTATTGATCAAAACTTCGGTTAATTGTTCTAAAAATGAAGTATCCAAGTCTTTTAAACTATTTAATAAGCTTTTAGCTTCATTACTTAAATCTTCAACTTCATTCTTTGCCCTATCTTTATTATAATGTCTTATGTATGTAAGTTTATCTATTTTACTATCTTCTTTTCTATCTAATAAATCATCTCTTATTTGATATGCTAGTCCTAATTTTAATCCAAAGTCTCTTAATATATGGATATCTTCTTCACTGGCTCCCCCTAATATAGCTCCAGCCACAATGCTAGATTGAATAAGTGCTGCAGTTTTCATTTTATACATAAATAACAGTGTACCTTCTTCTATATGGTCACTGCTACTTAGTACATCTACTACTTGACCACCAATCATTCCATAAACCCCAGAATACTTGGATATTTCTGCCATAGCTCTTGTGGTTCTTTTATAAT
The DNA here is from genome assembly GCA_964477045.1 of uncultured Tissierellaceae bacterium. Classification (GTDB taxonomy): domain Bacteria; phylum Bacillota; class Clostridia; order Tissierellales; family Tissierellaceae; genus CAYZDC01. The sequence goes on from CAYZDC010000109.1 coordinate 4,237, forward strand.
CTTCCAAGGTCTTAGAAGAATTGACAATATGGCTGCTCATGGTCTCAAAAGCTAAATTAAGTAGTCCATCTCCTGTTAGAATAGCCATAGCTTCCCCAAAGACTTTATGATTTGTAGGTTTACCCCGTCTAAAGTCATCATCATCCATAGATGGCAAGTCATCATGTACCAAAGAATATGTATGTATCATTTCAATAGCTAGTGCAAAAGGAAGAGCACTTTTTATGTCTTTGTTATACATAGAAAATGTTTTTAAGAGCATAATTGGTCTAAGCCTTTTACCACCAGAAAACAAACTATAAGACATGCTTTTAAATATAATTTCTTGATGAGAATAATCACCATTTAATATTTCTTTTAAGCCTCCATCAATTAAAGAGATCAATTGAAGCACTTCTTCCTCAATATTCATCCTCTGCCTCCCGAATAAAATCTAGTTCATCTAATATATCTTTTTCATTAGCAAGCAAAACTTTTACTTCTCCTTCTGCTGCTGTTAAGATTTCATTACAATGTCTATGCAAGAGTATACCCTTTTTATACTTTTCTAATGACTCTGCTAGGGTACATTCTCCAAGTTCTAGTTCATCTAAAATGTTTTCTAATTGAATAATTGCTTCTTCATAGGATAAATTCTTTAAATCCATTATGAACCCTCCTTATTAATTTCCATAACTTTTGTGGTAAGCTGACCATCATTCATTATTATTTCTATATTTTCACCTAGAGCTACTTCTCCTACTGATTTAATTAAGGCCCCATTATTAGCTAAGAGTATTCCATAGCCTTTGTCTAAGCCTATAGAAGGATTTAATAATGAAAGAGAATTTTGTAATTTTAAAAGCCTTTTATGCTCTAGATCTAATTTCCTGTCCATGGTATGGATCATATTTTTTAAAACCTGGTCTATTTCTTGTCTCCTATCTTTTAACTTTATAATAGGACTATTAAACCTTAGTTCTCCACTTAATATTTGCAATTCTTTTTGATTGCCATTTAGCCATTGAGCATAGTGGCTTAATAAATGACTGTACTTGCTTCTTAGCGTGGTCTTTAAACTAGCTACATTAGGTACTGCTAATTCTGCAGCAGCTGATGGTGTGGCAGCTCTTAGGTCTGCTACAAAGTCCGCAATAGTAAAGTCTGTTTCATGGCCTACAGCAGAAATAATGGGAGTTTTTAAACCATATATGGTTCTGGCTAGCTTTTCATCATTAAAGGCAAACAATTCTTCTAAACTACCTCCACCCCGACCAGTTATAATTAGGTCTATATCATGCCTACTATCAAAGTATTTTAGGCCCCTAATTATCTCCTCTGGTGCATTTGGTCCTTGGACCAATGAAGGATAAATTAATATTTCACATGGAGGATACCTTCTTTTAAGAATGCTTATAATGTCCCTAATAGCAGCTCCTGTAGCAGAAGTTACTATACCAATTCTTTTAGGCATATAGGGTAACTGTTTTTTATTTTCTTCTAAGAACAAGCCTTCTTTTTCCAACTTTTCCTTTAATAATTCAAAAGCCTTAAACAAGTCTCCTTGGCCCTTCTTTTTAAGGGTTTTAACATAAAGCTGGTATTCCCCTTCTTTTTCATAAACAGAAATAGACCCAGTAGCCACTACTTGGTCTCCATTTTGTAGGTTTATATCACAGGATTCATTATCACCTTTAAAAAACACACACTTAATCCTACTTTTATTGTCTTTTAATGAAAAATACATATGTCCACTAAAATGAGGTTTAAAAT